>CAIMNN010000554.1 GCA_903842845.1 uncultured Acidobacteriaceae bacterium
ACGCATCGCCTCCTGGAAGCTCGGAGCCGAGGTGAGCTTGTGCGCCCACCCTTGGGAATAATCGCGAAGACTCGTTCTTTCTTGAGCATCAGTTACGAACAGCAGAAAGGTGTGCTCGGAGAAATCCGGCAAATAGACCATCCAGTAGTTGCAGCCATTGCTCATGGCAGTCGCCTTTTCCTCATCAATGCAATAGGGGCATTTTCTGGAATCGCTCCTCCAAAGAAGAGAAGGCCCCAGAAATCGGAATTGTACTCAGCTAGGCAAGAATCCCCGATGCGCACGAAGCTCCAGCCGCAGTTCCTCACGCAGCGCCTTACTCTTCTTTAGGCGCCCGAAGAACTCATCGAGCAGGCTGACGACGATTGCGTTGACGCTGACGCTTTCGGCTTCGGCCCAGTCTTTGAGTTTGGTGCGGGCCTCGGCGCCGACGTGGAGGAGTTGAGGGTTCGTGAGATCCATGCCGGCTTTGCGGGTCTGCTGAATATCGACTTCATCTTGATCCACGTGGCTTAACGCAAAAAGGACGATCCTGGCCAGATCGCCCTTTACGCGGGATTCTTCAGTGATGGCTTCGCGGAGATCGAGAGGCAGGCGCAGCGTCATGCCTGGCCGGTCTTCCGTCCACCGCTGTCCCTCACGGTTCACCTTGCGCGTTGCCGCCTTTTTGGCTGCTTTCTTTACTGACTTCTTGACTGCCACCGGCATCCCTTCCTGCTGTTACGGTAATTCTGCTGCTCCGGCCGCTTGCACCCGTCATCGGAGAGTACGGGTCGCTGAATCTCACGTCTTTCTCGACCCTCACGAAGAACCTGTAACCGGGCCGCACGACAATCGTGGGCTGGATGTTCAGGTTCCGGCGCGTGACTTCCGTGCCGAGTTCGCCGACTTGCTGGCCAACTGCCTGTCCCACTGTCTGGCCGACGCTTTGCGATTGCAGGACCGAGGAGTTTCTTCCCTGGCTGACCTCGATACCGGCGGCGAAGACCGATGTCAGGAGCGCGCCGGAGAGGAGCCGGCCCCAGTGATTGTTCACCTGGTCCCGGAACCCGGCAGCGCCCGCGCTATCGTCCCCTTCAAATCCGCCAAGAGCGAGACTGGAACCATCCGGGAAGATGATCCTTCGCCAGACGGCCTGTAAGGCATTTTGTCCGTAGCCTACGTGGGCGTTGTAAACACCAATTAGTGTACTCCCGGAAGGTATTAAAATGTACCTCCCAGTAGCGGAATCATACACATTTTCACGGACTAAAGCGCGGATCATGCCGGGAAGATCGGAATTAAGCTGTTGTTCAAGAACAGCCGGGATCAGCCACCCGGCCTTGACCTCGTATTGGCCCTGGGCTGGCTGGCGTGTCGCAGTCAGGTACTCCGTCTCTTGTTTTGAGTGTTGCTGGCCGAAGGCCATCTTTTGCTCCTGATCGTTCTGGCGGTCGTAATCCGACCTCTGCTCGGCTGTTCCGGTCGTACCGGCCTGAGCGAGAGCCGACTGAGGGGAGCTTCCAGTTCCGCCCCCAAGCATCGACCGAGCATTCAGCAGAGCGGATTG
>CAIMNN010000555.1 GCA_903842845.1 uncultured Acidobacteriaceae bacterium
ATCCTTCGGGTCTATCTTCAACGCCTTCCGGTAGACCCTCTCTGCATTGATGTACTGTTTCAATCCGGCGTATGCCGTACCCAGGTTGTTCAAATAATTTACGTTTGACGGCTCAAGCTTACGGGCAGCTTCATAGCATTTTCGCGCCTCATCCACGTTGTACATCTTCTGGTAGCTGATGCCCATCTTGTTCCACGCGTTTCCCGTCGGCGGGTTCACCTGCTTGAAAGCCTCGATTGCCGCCTGGTAGCGGTCCTCGGCAAAGAATATATTGCCCTTTTCCTCCGCGCTGAGTTCGACAGCCGGAACCGGTGCCGCAGTTGACACACTGCCACCAGTCGATTGGCCAGTTTGACCAAACGCGGGCCCTGTGATGCAGAGTAGCCAGAGCGCCAAAGTCATGAGGTTCATTTTCTTGTTGAAGTTCATTTGTGCAGCCCCCCTCTCAGGAAACACGGGTAAGTACCTGCACTGCCACTACTCCATTATTGAACCACTCTTGCCACTACGAATCCACTCATTTCACTTTCTTGCTCTTGCGACGCTGATAAATTCCGCTCTTCCCGCCGGATTTTTCTTCAAGCCTCACATCACTTATCACTATCGACTTGTCCAGCGCCTTGGTCATGTCATAAACCGTCAGCGCCGCAACCGCCGCAGCCGTCATCACCTCCATCTCAACGCCGGTCGGGCCGCAGGTCGTCGCACTGGCTTCGATTTCTATCCCCCGAGCCGTCAACCGCAACTCCACATCCACATGCGTCAACGCCAGCGGATGGCACAGCGGAATCAACTCCGCAGTTCGCTTTGCCGCCTGAATACCGGCAATCCGTGCCACTTCCAGCGGATTTCCCTTCTTGTTCTGCGGCAAAGCCCTCAAAACCGCACCGCTCAATTTCACAAACGCACTCGCCCGCGCCGTGCGCTCCGTTGGCGCCTTCGTGCTCACATCCACCATGCGCGCGCGACCGCCCTTGTCATAATGCGACAACTTCTTCGCAGCGGTTTTTGTTCTGCCTGTATTCATTCAATCTCCACTTTATCTACGCATTAGAATCTGCACCGGTTCATCCGGCAGCAGCGCATCCAACTCTTCAGGGATGACCACCAGGCAATTAGCGCGCGCCAGTGAGGTCAGATCGCCCGAGCCATGCCACCGCACAAGCCGAACCCTCGGCAGCAGGTCGTCGGCAGGCTTGCACTCGCATATGCCCGGCAGAAATTTCGTCAATCCCTTTTTCCCCATCCACCCATCCACAAGATACGCCGTCCGCGACTCGGTTTTGTATTCAACTTCACCGCCCATCGCCCTCAGCAGCGGCTCAACAAAAACCCGGAACGTCACCGCCACTGAAACCGGATTCCCCGGCAACCCGAAAATCTTCAGCGGCGCACCGCCTGCCTTGGCAATCTCTCCAAACACCAGCGGTTTGCCGGGCTGCATCGCCACACCTGTAAATTGAAACTCGGCTCCCAGCTTTTTGAGCGCCTCTTCCACCAGGTCATACCGACCCACGGAAACACCGCCCGCTATCAGCAGCAGATTGGGCCGGTCTTCGTCTGGCGCTCCTGTCTTTTCTATTGCGCTCTTCAGCTTCTTGCCCAGTTCTTCCAACTCATCCTTCGCCAGTCCCAGCAGCACAGGCTCACCGCCCGCGGCTTGCACCAGCGCAGCCAGCATCGGCCCGTTCGAATTCCGTATCTGCTCCGGGCGCGGCGTCGCATCCGCTTCTACCAGTTCATCGCCCGTGGCCAGTATCATCACCAGCGGCTTTTTGTGCACCTTCATCTGCGCGTATCCTGAACTCGCCGCCAACCCTATCTCCACCGCGCCCAGCCGCACACCTGGGTTCAGCTGAATTCCACCCGTCTGCGCCTCCGCGCCGCGCAGCACAATGTTCTGACCCCGCATCGGCATGCGCTGTACCGTCACTCGCGCGCCATGCTCTTCAACAAACTCCTGCATCACCACCGCATCCGCGCCCCGTGGTACAGGCGCGCCCGTCATTACCAGCCAAGCTGAACCCTCCGGCAGTTCCGCCTCAGGCTCGCCTGCGCGGGTCATGCCGGCCACTGGCAACTCCACGCCATCTCCTGATATCTCGCCGACGCGCACCGCATATCCATCCCGAGTCGAACGGTCAAACGGCGGAGCCTCCCGCTCGGCAACTACATGCACCGCAAGTACCCGCCCCAATGCATCGCTCAAGGAGCATTCCTCACAGCCATAGTGCCGGCTCTTATGCATTTCCTTTATGCGGACAATGGCGTCCTCAATGCACTTCAGCGCATCCACCACCTGTAACAATGCCGTTTCCATGCCTCCGATTTTACCCCCTGCAAAGCAAAAGACGCCCCGGCAATGCCGGGGCGTCTCAAACTGAAGATTGCTCGTTCTTTGCTTACTTCTTCTTGTTGCTGAACCCGGAGCTGATCTTCTGGCCCGCGCTCTGCAAAATGCTCTTCACATCAGGAGCAAACTGGCCATTCGGGTCCAGCTCAAGATACTTCTGGAATGCATCGGCGCAACCCGGAGGCAGTACGATCGTCTGCGTCTTCGGGTCAACCGTAGCCTTTTGCACCAAACCGTTCCCCTTCAGGTAATAGAGAAGCGGACGGCTCGTCGGGTCGACCTTGAGCGCCTCATCCGCTGCCGCCACAGACGCATCTGCATTGCCCGTCTGGTAGAAGATCACGGCCTCGTTGGTCAGGTACTGCGCTGCGCCTCCCGGAAAAGCCTTGGCTGCTTGCCCAAAGTAGTTGTTCGCATCGGGAATCTTGCCTTGACGCGCGTAGATCTCGCCCAGGCCGCTCAGTGCGCCGCCCTGAAGTTCAGGTGTAGGCTTCTTGCTCGCGTTGTCCAGGTCGAGCGTCTTCTTGAAGCTGGCCTCGGCCTCGTCGTACTTCTTCAGGCCAAGCTGCGCCTGTCCGAGTTCGATCCAAAGAACCGGTGCATCCGGCTTGGCAGTCGTATCTTTCAGCATCAACTGCTCGGCCTCTTCATACTTCTTCTCTTTTATCGAGGCGCGCACTGATGCCAGGTCGGCATTCAGGTTCTTGATCAACGAATTCGTCTTCAGAACCTCGGCGTTCTTCTTCTTCAACTCTTCAAGCTGCTGACGTTGCTCGCTCGGCAGTTTGTCCACGTACTCCTTGCGCGACATGTCGATGTCCGCAACAACATCTGTGCCGGCTACCAGCTTTACATTCTCAAGCTGGTCGATCATCTTGTCAGCCGGTGTGTCCGGACGACGATAGACCACCGTATACGTTCCCGGCTTGGCTTCGCCCTTGTAGTCACCACTACCTGCCAACTGGAACGTGTATACAGAGGTCTTGCCGCCATCTTGCGAAAGACTAATCGTGCCGGCGGTCTCGCTTGAGCCCACGGGGTTGGTCACATGGCCATGAACCTTGGCCAACTGCGCTTCCTGCGCAATCAAAGGCATCGCTGCCAGCGCCGCAAATGCCAGCCAGAGTGAAAGTGTGCGTTTCATTTATTTTCTCCTTGCGCCGCTCGTAAATTCCGCGGCTTTGAATTGCCCAATTCGCTCCTCCGCGTGTAACTCCAGAGAAGCACAAAATCTCAACCTTGCAATTTTAATCCTATTGCATTGGATTCGTGCCACTTTGTGGTCACCATCACAGCCTAAAATGATGAAAATGACCAATAAACAACACGACATCCCCGGGCTTCCCACAACCATCCGCCCCGCAACACCCGCCGACGTCCC
>CAIMNN010000556.1 GCA_903842845.1 uncultured Acidobacteriaceae bacterium
GCTGTACGCAAGGCTCTGAACTCCGGCGTCATCTACGTGTACCCGAAGCCGGTTGCGGGCTGATCTAAAGGACTGGTGTATTGGTTGTGACGTGCTACTGTGATGCCGAAAGGCGTTGAGCAAGGGTAAAGCAGCACTGCCTCTACACCAGTCCTTCAACAAAAGGAGAAGATCAATGTCAAGAATCTGTCCAAACTGCAAGAAAGAACTGACAGTCAAGGAAGGTGGGCATTTTGTCCCGCCAGGAATGGGCGATGTCGGTTTCTACTTCTGTAAACCGAAAGATAAGTGTGCGACCTGTGGCGGAACTGGGAAAGTCGAGAACTCCACTTCTGGCTATATGGATGGTGGCGGAGCAGAGATAGACTGTCCGACATGCACGGTCAAGGACAACGAGTAAGAACAACGAAGGAGGCACGAAAATCATGGCAAATCAGAATCAAAACGTAGCTCTCGCAGAGTATAGCGACACGAAGCGTTTGAGCGTCTTCAAGATGCTTACCGCCGCGTGCACTCACCTCTACTCCAAGGGTAAGCTCCAGTCCGATAAGTTCGAGGCAAATGCTGTCGTCTTCGCGGATTTGGCAAAGAACGATCCTCTGTTCATGGCTCACCTTACTGCCTATGCGGCCAAGGGCGAGAGCAAGGACATGCGTGCGCTCTCTTTGTTCTTCAATGCTCAGAGTGACGCTGACGGGACTCCGTTCTTCCCCGGCGCAACCCGGAATAAGCCGAATCTGCGTGCCGTGAGTTGTGCGTTGCTTCAAGACTGTGACCCGCATCTGGCTCTGCGTCTGATCGAGCTTTGCCATCTGCGTTTCACCGTCGCTGGCATCATGAACAACGCTCGGCACTTCCCCGGCAGTTTTCAGACCGCTTTCAGGAAGTATCTGCGTTACCGTGAGCAGAATCCTGAAATGCTTCGCGGCATTCGTCGGGCCGGTTTGGGCAACAAGCTTCAGAGTATCTATCGTCTTTCTCACGTTGCTCCCGGCGACGAAGCGGTTGACATTCTGAACTGGAAGCAGAAGGATGGTCGTCGTCCGAAGGGCGAGAAGCTTCCCGACTTCAATGCGATGAGTGCCGATGACATCGTGAAGTATCTGAAGGACAAGAAGCTTTCCACGATGGTGGCTTTGTCCATCATCCCTCCGGGCAAGATCACGGCTTCTGTCGGTCGTGTTCTGATGGAGCGTTGTTCCGGCAATCAGGCAATCGTTCTGTATCGCTGGTTTGCCAAGAACGGTTTGCTTGACGTTCCTGCGATTGCGGAACTGTTCCAGGATAAGATCAAGCAGGCGACCACGGCTGTTGATCGTATCGAGACGCTGACCCGCGATGCAGACGAGGGTGACCGGAAGGTTATGGCTCAGGCGCGTGCTGAGCACCGCAAGGCAACGGCGCGGACTTCCGAAATCGGCAAGATCTTCATGCACATTGACACGAGCCAGTCAATGAATCCGGCGATTGATTTCGCCAAGGACCGTGCATGTATCATTGCGGAGTGCGTTGACAATCCGCATGAGAATTTCCGTTGGGGAACTTTCAGTGATAAGGGACGCATGCTCGAAGTGCCCGAGACGTTCACC
>CAIMNN010000557.1 GCA_903842845.1 uncultured Acidobacteriaceae bacterium
CCACCCACCTCTGGCACTCATTGCGCAGCAATGAGTGCCGCAACCAGCGCCGTCCTTCTTGGTAACTCATCCAACTCTATCTGTTCATGCACCGCATGCGCGCCGAGGCCCACTGCACCCATTCCGTCCAGCGTCGCCACGCCAAGCGCCGAAGTAAAATTCCCGTCGCTCGCGCCGCCCGTCGCCGCCTCCGTCAGATCCCAATCCAGCTCCCGCGCCAACTCCCGCGCCCGCTCAAACAACTTCACCGTCCCGCGCGTACGCTCCATCGGCGGCCGGTTGATTTCGGGCGCAACTTCCAACAGGCAATCCTTGTCGATGGGTTTGAGCTTGCGGAACTTCGCCAGAATCCGCGCCGCGTCAGCCTTCTTTGAAATTCTTATATCGCCCTCGGCCCACGCATGAGCCGGAACCACATTCGTCTTCCCGCCTCCGCCAATCAACCCCGCACTCACCGTCAATCCGCGCTTCAACTCGGTGAACTCCGCAACACGCTCCAACTGCCGCGCCAGCTCGTTGATCGCGTTACGCCCCTTTTCAAAGTCAACACCCGCATGAGCCGCGCGTCCATGCACATCGATGCGCCAGTTGCCCGTGCCCTTGCGAGCAGTCTTGTACGCAAGCCCCTGCGCCGGCTCCAGCACATACACCGCCGCCGCCCCGCGCGCCTTCTCTTCAATCAACGCCCGCGACGCGTGCGAACCAATCTCCTCATCCGTTGACAGCAGCAACTCTACTGCGCACTCGGAATCGCGCCAATACTCGGCCTCATTCAATAGCCGCAGCGCGGTCAGCGCCATCGCAACGCCGGCCTTCATGTCGTACACGCCCGGCCCATGCAGCTTCCGCCCCACCTGCTTCACCGGCATTGACTTGAGAGTCCCAATCGGCCACACCGTATCCAAATGCCCAAGCAACACAATCCGCTTTGCGGCTTGATTGTCTAAATGCTTCGCTACGCGGCGCGGGCCAAACTCCGCCGACAAAATTCCACCCGACGGCGGAGCCTTGTGAACCTTCACCCGCCCACCCAACTTGCGCGCCTCAGTGGCCGCAAACTCCAGGCACGCCTTCGTCGCCCGCGCGTCATCGGACGGCGACTCAATGAGCGCCAGCTTTTTGAGCAGCGCAACTTCTTCATCCATCAACTTACGCGCCCCGGCCAGCAGCGCACGCACAGGCAAGCTCTCGTTTTTCATCCAGATGATTTTAGCAGCCTGCGCACAATCAGCCCCAGAGTGTGGCGATTCAACCACACGACAAATGTTCTATCCCCGCGTTAATCTGTTACTTAGAGGATTAGTTGCAGTGCCACCAAAGGCCCATCAGGAACAGACGATTGCCGTGCCGATTGAATTCAGCGGGGTAGGCCTCCACTCCGGCGCGCCTGTGATTCTAAAGATCTTACCCGCGCCCGCTGGCTCCGGAATCGTCTTCCGCCGCACCGACCTCGACAACTTTGAAATTCCCGCAATCGGTCGCAACGTCGCCAAAGTCAGTTACGCCACCAGCTTGATGCGCCAAGGCGTGCTGATATCGACCACCGAACATCTGCTCTCAGCGCTCGTCGGCCTCGGCGTTGATAACGTCATCCTCGAACTCGACAACTTGGAACTCCCCATCCTCGACGGAAGCGCCCTCCCCTATGTCGAAGCAATTCAGCGGGTTGGAATCCGCCAGCAGCGGCGCAAGCGCGAGTACATCCGCATTCTTGAGCCGGTCGAGGTGCACGAGGGCGAGAAGTTTATCGGTGTTTATCCTGGCGAAGGCTACTCCATTGAATACGAGATTGATTTTCCCTCGCCCATCGGCCGCCAGCAAACGCGCGTCGATCTGGCTACCGAGATGTATTCAAGTGAGATTGCGCCAGCGCGTACATTCGGCTACCAGGCCGACGAAGCCAAGCTGCGCGACATGGGCCTGATTCGCGGTGCGGGGCCGGAGAACGCAATCATCATCGGAAAAGATGGGCCGGTGAACGGGCAACTGCGCATGGACGATGAGTATGTACGGCACAAAGTGCTCGACCTGATAGGCGACCTTGCGCTTGCAGGGCGGCGCATCGAAGGGCGCGTGGTTGCAGTGCGCGCGGGGCACGCAATGCATACGGCTCTGGTGTCAAAGTTGATGAAGGACCGCTCGACGTGGGAGCTGACACACATCCATGTGAAGGAAGCGGCGAAAGCTGTTGCAACGGATCTCGGCGCGGCCGCGTTGGCGTCCATATAACTGATATTTTTTAAACTCTAACCGCACAACAAAAGTCCAAACGCAAATTGCGCAGCGAGATAAACTGAAACCATGCATGGATTGATGCCTGAAGTTGTGGCGCGATGGGCTGCGTATGTGACCGCGGCGCTGGCAGCGCTTGGAATCGGCTATTATATTGCGGCCATCATTGCCGCATTTGTGTACAAGCTGCATCTGCGGGCGGCGGCGCGCGCGATTGCCACGCGTAAAAGCAACGGCGAAAAAATTCCGCAGCCGACGGTGAGCATTCTGAAGCCGCTCAAGGGAATGGACCCGTCGATGATGGAGGCGTTTCGCTCGCATTGCCGGCAGCAGTACGATGCAGAGTTTGAGCTCATCTTCGGCGTGGCGTCGATGGACGACCCGGCTGTGCAGGCCGTCGAAGATTTGAAGCTCGAGTATCCGGCGGTGCCGATAACGCTGGTGCATGCGCCGAAGCGGCTGGGCGCGAATGGAAAAGTCAGCACGCTGATTCAGATGCTGCCACACGCGCGGCACGAGGTCGTTCTAATTAATGATTCAGATATATTGGTGACGCAGCATTATTTGGAGCGTGTTGCGGCGGCGTTTGCGTTGAAGGACAAGCGTACAGTGGGAATGGTGACGGCTCTTTACCGTGGAAAGCCGCATGGCACGCTGTGGTCGCGGCTTGAGGCGCTTGGCATTGCGACGGATTTTCAGCCGAGTGTTTTGTTGTCGCGGATGGTGGAGGGCGTGAAGTTTGCGCTGGGGTCGACGCTTGCGATTCGGCGTGAGGCGCTGAAGAAGATCGGCGGGCTTGAACCGTTAGTGAATCACCTGGCCGATGATTACGAGATGGGCAAGCGCGTGTATGACGCAGGCTACGCTGTGCACATCTGCTCGGAGGCGGTGGAGACGGGGATTGCGCCGTATCACTTTGGCGGATTTGTGAACCATCAACTGAGGTGGGCGCGGACGGTGCGCGATGCGCGGCCGTTTGGTTACGCGGGGCTACTGGTTTCGCATGGGCTGGCGCTGGCTATGGTGAACCTTGTAGTGAGCGGGTTAAGCATCGATTCAATCTTCATTTTTATCTTGAGCTTTTTTGCGCGCATAACGCTGGCAATGGAGGTGGGTGCGGGAGTACTGAGTGACCACGATGTGCTGCCGGGGCTGCTATTGCTGCCACTGCGCGATGGATTGCATCTGGTGTTGTGGTGCCTGGGATTTTTTGGCAGAACGATTCACTGGCGCGGCGAAGAGTTTGTGTTGCGCAAGGGAGTACTGAACGTCTCTGGCAGCAAGGGCTGAAGAGGCTGGCCATATATATAAGGATGCGCTGTGCCGGGGCTAAAAATGTTATGTTTGGTTCGATGAGTACACACGTTACGACGACCGAGTTGGGGGTTCCGATACCGGGGCCGACGGCGACACTGATACACGACGAGTGGTACCCAGCGCTGCGGACCGATGTGCTGCGTGCACGGACGATGACGAAAACGATGCTGATGGATATTCCGATGATCATCGGTCGCAAAGAGACGGGCGAAGTGTTTGCGATGCGCGACAGTTGCCCGCACCGCGGAATTCCTTTAAGCGCGGGTTGGTTTGACGGCACGCAAGTGCGGTGCCGCTATCACGGATGGGATTTTGAGCCGTGCTCGGGGCAGTGTACGCACATCCCGTCGTTGACGAGTTACGACAAGCTGGAGGCGACGAAGATTTACGCGACAGCGTATCCGTGCCTGGAGAAGGATGGGCATGCGTGGGTGTACGTGCCGAGCCCGGGCGTGGGGCGCGTGGTGGAGGCGTCGCGGTTGAAGCCGGTGCCGGAGCTTGCGAAGTTCGGTCCACGTTATCGAGCTGCACATCTCACGGCGGATATGCCGCTCAATGTTGACCACGGCATTATTGGTTTGATGGATCCGGCGCACGGGCCGTTTGTGCATCAGGCATGGTGGTGGCGCACACAGAGTTCGATCCGTGAGAAGACGAAAAAGTTTGAGCCGATACCGGAAGGGTTCCGGATGAGCGCGCATGCGCCGAGCGGCAACTCCGCGCCGTACAAACTGCTTGGTGTCTATGGCCACCCGGTTGAAACGACGAGTGATTTTGTTGTGCCGAACCGGCGCACGGAGCAGATACGCTGCGGCGAGAAGTGGTTCAGCAGTTTGACGACGGTTACGCCGGTGACGAGTTCGAGTTGCCGCATCGACGTGATAGCGGCGTGGAATGTTTTTTATCGCGTGCCGTTTGTGATGCCGATCGCCAAGTTCTTTGGCCGCCAGTTTGTTGAGCAGGATGTGCGCACGATGGTGCAGCAGTCTGAAGGATTGCAGCATAACCCGAGCCTGATGCTGATAGACGACGCAGACAAACCGGCGAAGTGGTACTTTGCGTTGAAGCAGGCGCGGCTGGATGGAACGGGCAAGCATCCTATGGACGGGCCGGTGGAGTTGCACTGGCGGAGTTAGGCATTGCATGCATTGACAAGTGAACGGTTACGTTTCTATGAGGAGCCAATGAAAGTACGCAATCGATGCAGGGCCGGGGTGATTGCGTTTCTGTTGGCGCTTGCATCTTTTGCACATGCCGAACAAAAGAAGATGACTGTTGCGCAGTTTGAAATGTTGCTTGCATCGAACGCCGGCAAGAGCGAC
>CAIMNN010000558.1 GCA_903842845.1 uncultured Acidobacteriaceae bacterium
CATCACCTCAACGCAGCAGCAGTTCCTCTCGCGCGTCGCGCCGAAGCTCGCCGTAATCTCTTGTGGACTGCACAACCATTACGGGCATCCGCGCAGCGAAATTCTCGAACGTTTGCAATCGGCCGGCGTGCAAACCTTCAGAACCGATCTCGGCGGAGCGCAGTGCTTCGTGCTCGACGGGCGCACTGCCACGGCACTTGAAGGCTGCTCGCGCGGCAATGGCAATTAATTTTTATTTGCTTTCGTTGCCGATGAGCCGGAAAGTAATCGTTCCCCAGAACGAACGTGCACGCATCTGCACCGGCAGGTGACGGTCGTCATCCGTGTACCATATCCAGATATTGCCGCGATTCTTCACCACACCTGCGTCGGCCGTGGGCTGTACGCGCACGGTCTTGAAGATGCCAAGAGGAGTTTTTATCTGCTCACGCGCTTCCACCTTCAACGTCACCGGCACAACATGCTGCGCGTCCACCAGTGGCAGCACAAAACTTTTGCCGACTTCCATCGGTTGCGAAGATGCGTAGTACACGCCGGTCAGAAGGTCGGTCACGCAACCGGTTATGGCCACTTCCTCATGCTTGCTCTTGCCGTCGACCATATTCTTCTCATCGAAGATGGACTTCATGCGACCGTAATCTATCTTCATCGTCGATGAAAGCTGGCGGCGGCCTTCCTGCGTCTGCTTGTCAAACTCGTCGGTGCAGCCCTTCAAGCGGTTGAAGCTTGTCTCAAAGTGGTCGTCAATCTTGTAGATCAGGCTGATAGCGCCGTTGGTCTGCGCCGTCGCACTCAACCGCTCCTCATCGCCTTGCGACTCCAGATGCACAGTAGCAGTACCCGACGGCACCACGCGAAAATCAACGGCATACGTGAGCGTCTGCTTCTGCGGAAAATTAAATCCGGCGCGCGGCGGCGGCAGCGTTTGACTGGACTGGTTCTGCGCCGCCATCAATTGCGCGGCAAAGAGCAAACCCACGGTGATTGCGATGCTTAGTTTTTTCAACTTCAATTCTTTCCGTTCCAAAACGCACCCAAAAACGGCGCTAAAAAGATCAAACAAGCGTACAGCAGAGTCACTCCCAAAGCGGCGCGATACTCACGATGCTTCAAATAGAGCTCCAGCGAAAAACCGCCTTGCTCTGCATCCTTGCTCTTTGACGCGTGGCGGAACCCGATGAGCCGGGGGACCTGTTTGCAGTAATCGTCAAAGCCGACAAAGTTGGCGCGCAAAAACCGCTCCTCACTTAAGATTACCGGAATATAGATGAGCAAAAAGCCGAAAACCAACAAAGCTGCAACAATCCACGAGCCCAGTGCCACGGCGAAACCGCCCGCTATCAACATGGAACCAAGATAAAGCGGATTACGCGTCCACGCGTAAGGGCCGGTCATTGTCAGCTCGCGGTTCTTTTTCACGTATCCCGCAGCGTATCCGCGCAGCCATACACCGGGCACCGTCAGCAACAGGCTCCACAGAATGAGTTGCAATCCGGGTTGATGACGGCTGAGCACAAAAATATAAACGAGAGCGCTGAAGAAGCCCAGCGGCACGCGGATACGCCGCGCCACTTTCTGCCAGACGGTCACAAAATCGTGATTTGGGCTCTCGCTCACTGCTCCTCCATCATCCTTCATTCAACAGCTCGGTTGCCGCGCACAGCACGGCCGCGGCCTCGATCTTCAACAATCCCGCTTCTGTCTCCTGCAAGCGGCGGTGGTCGCGCTGGCTCAGCTTGCTGCGCAGAACTTTGTATCGCGCTCCATACGGCCCGTTCCGTCCGGGCTCCGTCGGTCCGAAAATTCCAACCACCGGTTTGCGCAGCGCACAAGCCAAGTGCAACGGCCCCGTGTCACCCGCTATCAACAAACTGATGCGCCGCGTCAGCGCTATCAACTGTTCGATTGTACAAACAATGGTTCGTGCCTTGTTGTCTGTCGCCGCGACTATGCGACCAACCAGTTCCTCTTCGCCGGGCCCGGCATTGAGCAGCACTTCGTATCCCTCCGCCGCAAGCGCATTGGCAACCTCGGCGTAACGCTCCCACGGCCAGCACTTAGCGCCCCAGCCCGCGCCGGGATTAATGAGCACAATTTTTTTGCCCGCAGCCTGCGTCAGTTGCTCATCGCACCACTTCTCCGCCTCCGCGCTCACCGGCAGCAAGGGCGTTTGAAAACGAAGATACTCACCGGCAATGCGCCCGGCTATGTCCAACGCCTGCTCGATCACATGCAAGGCTCTGGTCGGTACGCGCACATCGTAGAACCATCGCGCTTTTTTCTCGCGTGGCTCATCGTGGCCTATCACTCTTTTGCCAGCGGCCAAAAAGCTCACCACAGCCGACTTGATCGCCCCTTGCACGTCGATAATTGCGTCGTATTTCGCCGCACGCAATTCCCGTCTCAGTACGAATATCTCTCCAAGCGTGTCAAAGCTCAGCGGCTTCTTGCCCCACTTCTTGGTCGGCGCAAAGATGACCCGGTCAACAAGCGGCCTCTGCTCACTGCGCGGCAGTTCCGGCCGGTCGCCGCTGGTGGCCAGCAACGCAGCCCAACGCGGCTCAACCACCCAGTCAATCTGCCACTCCGGGTGCGCCGCGCGCAGTGCCGTTACCGCCGGCAGACCGTGCAGAATGTCGCCCATGGCGCCCAGACGCACCACCAAGACCCGATACTGTGTTTTGTTCTGCAAACCCCTTATTTTCTCATAGCCACGACTCTTTTCCTGCCGCCGCTCCCTTTACCCAAACCCTTACATCACGCTACAATCTATAGCAGAGCCGACGTAGCTCAGTTGGTAGAGCAGCTGATTCGTAATCAGCAGGTCAGCGGTTCGATCCCGCTTGTCGGCTCCAGCTTCCTCCGCAAATTACTCACAATAGCCTCAATTAAAAATTTTCCACAACCTCTCCTCAAGAAAATGCAAAATGTACCAAATCCGGTACTGGTTATCCACGAATATTTTTGCTCCTGCAACAGTTAAGGACTGCATATCCTCGCCCATAGTTGGCATAATTTGCCATAGCAGTTATTTTTGCTGCGATGCTTGATTCGAGCGCCAGGGGGCAGCAATTTAGGTGACAACCTACGGTCGCCAGGATGTATTGAGAATTCTCGACATCAGCACCCACCAGTTGCAGGCGTGGGAGCGAGCAGCCCTCATCCCCCAACAACAGGTCTACACCTTCCAGGACCTCGCACAGTTGCGCACCGTGAAGTCACTGCGTGAGGATTCGGTCCCGGCCGCGCTCATCCGCGATTCCGTCGTCGCCATGCGCGCAGTCGGTGGCATGGTCAACCCGCTGCGCGAGGCGCGCATCGTCAAGACCGGCAAGCGCATCGTCTTCCGCCAGCATGGGGCGCTCGTCGACCCCATCGGCCGGCAACTGCTTTTTGATTTTGAAAGCACTCCGCAACTGCGCAACGTCGCCCAGGGCACGCCCGCCTCAGTTGCCCACGTAAAGCAGAACATCGCCAGCCTCTTCCTTACCGCCGTTCAGGCCGAGGAGAGCGGAGACAAAAAGCGCGCCATCGAGATCTACGAAGAGATCATCGCCGCCGACTCCGGTTACGCAGCCGCCTTCATCAATCTCGGAACCCTCTGCTTCCACCAGCGCAACTTCAAACGCGCCGAAGAGCTCTACCGCCACGCCACCCAAGTCGACCCCGGCTACGTGCTCGCTTACTTCGACTTGGGCAATGTGCTCGACGAACTCGGCCGTTTGGATGAATCGATCGTCGCTTACAACCAGGCCATTCAGCTCTCACCGCGCTACGCCGACGCTCATTACAATCTGGCCCTGGCCTATGAGCGCAACGGCGAGCCGCGCCGCGCGCTCAAGCACTGGCAGGCATACCTCAAGCTCGACAAAGCCGGCCCCTGGGCCGAACACGCCGTTGCGCGCATTGAAAAACTCCTCAAGCGCGAAAAGCTCTCCATCGCCACACGCACTGACGGCCTGAGCCCAACGGCAACGCGCTCAGCCATCAGCGGCACCGCCGCTCTGCGGCTGGTTTAACTCACTACATCACTTCTCATTCACACCAAGAGCACGCAGATAGCCGTGATTGACTATCTTGTTCTCAAACCTGATCTTCTCCAACAGGTCGGCAAACGCCGCGCGGCTCTCCTCCACGCTCGGCCGCACCTTCACCGAGTTCTCCGTGTCTCCCATCCACGCATGGCGCGCCGCATACTTCACAATCTCGTCCCAGTGCACGGGCTTGGCAAACGTCACCGGCGAGCGCGGCGAGTCCATCTTCTTGTACGGCCAGAACGTCCAGCTCACCTCGTTCTCATCGCACAGCGTGCGGAACTTCGTTATCCACTCGTCCGTGTTCTCCCCCGACTCGCCCATCCAAATCGGCACGTTGTACTTGTCCCGGAAGTCCAGGTACTCCTGGATCGCCTCTTTGTTCGGCGTCATCCAGTACTTGTGGAACTGGTACATCAGGTTCTTGTCGAACGGCGGCCCGAAGACCGAAAAATTTGTGTCCCACTGCGCCCCGCCCAAAACCAAAACGTGGTTGGTGTCGACCTCGCGGATTGCTGCCGCTATCTTCTTGTAAAGCGGCTCAAGCCGCGGGTTGTACTTGCGCAGCTCCGGGTAATGCGGAATCGGCTCGTTCAGCAGGTCATATCCGATCACCGTCTTGTTGTTGCGGTAGTGCTCGGCAATGCGCCGCCAAATCGCCGCCGTCTTCCTCTGGCTCGCCTCGTCCTCAAAGAGCCATGGAAAGCCCCAGCTGTCGTCAATGTTCGCACCGGTCTGCCCGCCGGGCGCGCAATGCATGTCCAGAATCACGTACAGCCCGTCGGCCGCCGCCCACTCCACCACGCGGTCCACCAGCCGGAACCCCTCTTCGTTGCCCTCTTCAAAAAATCTGTAATGGAACGGGATGCGGATGGCGTTGAACCCCTGCTTCGCAATAAAGTCAATGTCCTCGCGCGAGATGTATCCCTCGCGGTACTTCTGCCAGAACTCCTTCGCCTCGGTCGGCCCGATGAGCTCGTTGGCCAGCGTCTCAATCTCGCGCGCTGAGCTCGGCCCCTTGTCCAGCCGGAACATATATCCCTCCAGCACCAGCCAGTTACCGAGGTTCGTTCCGCGCAGAATGAGCTTCTGGCCTTTCCCGTCGACCAGGAACTTGCCCTCGGCGTGGACATAGCTGGTTTGAGCGTACATTCCTGACGACAAGAGAATCGCGGCCAGAATGGCCGCGACTAAGATAGATCTGATAGAAGGAGTTTGCATAGACACCGCCAGTTATTTTGAATTCTCTCGAACTCATTACTTTAGCAAACTGGCATCACTATGTGGACGTGAATCCGCTAAACCGCAGTCAGCTCCGCGTAGATCCGCTCAACCACCTCGTCGGCGGCGGCACATATCTCGCGGCTCATCTCAAGCGCTATCGGCTGCTTGAAGTTGATGGTGATCGCGTAAAGGATGATCTCTTTCTGCGTTGCACCGCTGCCGTCAATATCGCCCTGGATGTGGAACACATCCAGCAGGTCCTTCACGCCGACATCGTGCGCCGTAAGCGTCAGCGGGTAGTCCTTGGAATATTTCGGCGTGATGCGGCGAATCGTCCCCGGCGGCGTATCGTCTGTCGCCGCGTCGATCATGATCACGCGGTCGGCCATCTGAAGCGGCTCGAGCAACAAAAAGCCGCCGGTTCCGCCATCGAGGCACTCGACGTTGGCCGGCAGCTGCATTTGTTCAAGAGCCCGGACAACGTGCACGCCGACGCCTTCGTCGCTCATCAGCACGTTGCCCAGGCCCAGTACTAAGGTCTTCCGGTTACTTGTTGTCATCATCCTCGCGGTGGAACTTCCAACCACCAACTATAGAGGAAATGGTACCACGCCCCTCGATGTAGTCGTGATAGAAGGCCAGATAGATGTGGACGATCATGAAGACCACGAAGAACCACATGAAGAGGTGATGCCAGAAGCGCACAACAGCCTCTCCACCCATGATCGGAACGATCCAGTTGAACATCGACGGCAGGGCCGATGTGCTCATGCTGGAGTAAAGCGCGAACCCCGTAACCACCTGTGCCAGGAAGAACAGGAAGGTTATGAAGTACGTGAAAGCCGCAAGCGAGTTGTGACCGATGTCGATCTCATCGTTCTTGACCCGGAATTGCAGGACGTCTGTCGTGAGGACGTTCCATATGTCATGCCGCTGCTGCTTGGTGATCGGGAAATAGTTGCGCCACGAGGCGTAACGGTTCCCAACAAATCCCCAGTAGATGCGGAAGGCAAAATTGAACGTCCAGATGAACGCGCTCACGAAGTGTATGAAGCGGACGATCCCGAACCAATACAACTGGTAGGCCTCAGCCGCGTAGAACACGCGGTGTGGCTCCCCGATCAGGTAGCCGGTGACGCACAGAAGAATCATGGCCACTGCGTTGATCCCGTGATAGAGGCGGACCGGTAGCTCCCACACATAGATCCGGTAATAGTCGACCGGCTTTTTCATCGTAGGGCGGGCTGGCTGTAGTGTAGTGCTCATCGCTCCCTCACTCGAATGTTACGCGGCTGATGTGATTGCCCTGCGGGTCATACAGATGGACCGAGCAGGCCAGGCACGGGTCAAAGGAGTGGATGGTGCGCAGGATCTCAACCGGCTCGTCGAGCTTGGCCACCGGCGTACCGATGAGCGAGGCCTCGAACGAGGAGTGTTGATTCTTGACATCACGCGGCGAGCCGTTCCAGGTGGTCGGGACGACCAACTGGTAGTTCTCGATTGCGCCATCCTTGATCTTGATCCAGTGTGCGAGTGCGCCACGAGGAGCTTCCGTCAAACCAACGCCTTCGGCTTCCGATGGCCAGCTCTTCGGGTCCCACTTCTCGCCGTTGAACGTCGCTACATCGTTGGCCTTGACGCGGTCCATCAACTCGCCGAAGAACTCCTTGAGGTAGTTCATCGCCAAAGCGCAGTCCACGGCGCGGGCACCGGTGCGGCCGAGTGTCGAGAACAGCGCAGCCACGGGCACTTGCAGCTTGCCCAGAACAGCGCCGACGATCTCCTTCACATCGGCATGGCCGGAGGCGTAGCTGACCAGAACACGGGCCAGCGGGCCAACTTCCATCGGGTTTTCTTTCCAGCGCGGGGTCTTGAGGAAGCTGTACTTCTCCGAGCCCTCGAGGCTGGTGAACGGCGGCTTGGGACCGGTGTACTTGATCTCGGTCTCGCCGGCCCACGGATGCAGGCCTTCGTTGTTGCCACCCTTGTAGTCGTACCACGAGTGAGCAATGTATTCCTTGATCTCCTGCGAGTCCTTCGCGTTGACCGGAAGCACCTTCGAGAGGTCGCGACCCAGAATGACGCCGCGAGACATCTTGAACGCATCCACTTCGGCATAGCCCTTGGTCGGATACTCGCCGTAGCTCAGGTAGTTGGTCAGGCCGCCGCCCCACTTCGCCCAATCCTTGTAGAACGAGGCAACCGCGAGCAGGTCAGGAATGTAAACCTCATTGACGAACTCGTCAGCCTGCGCGATCAGCTTCGCCACCAGGTTCAGACGCTCGCCGTTGATGGCGCCGACTTCATTGATGTTGATGGAGCAAGGCACGCCGCCGACCAAGTAGTTCGGGTGCGGGTTCTTGCCGCCGAATATCGCATG
Source organism: uncultured Acidobacteriaceae bacterium (assembly GCA_903842845.1). Taxonomy (GTDB): domain Bacteria; phylum Acidobacteriota; class Terriglobia; order Terriglobales; family Acidobacteriaceae; genus CAIMNN01. Next base: position 7,639 of record CAIMNN010000558.1, read on the forward strand.
GATCTTGACGAGTTCCTTCTGCCACTCCAGAGCGTCGATATAGTGCGCGACGGCAATGAGGTTGACCTCAGGCGGCAGCTTGTAGGCCGGGTGGCCCCAATAGCCGTTGGCAAAAATGCCAAGGCCGGTCTCGGCAAACTTCTTCACCTTGTTCTGGATCTCGGTGAAGTATGCGGTGTTGTTCTTGTCCCACTTCGAGAAGCTCTGCGCAAGCTCGGCTGCCTTCTTCGGGTCGGCCTTCAGGCAGTTCACCACATCAACCCAATCCAGGGCATGGAGGTGATAGAAGTGGACGACGTGGTCCTGCACCTGCTGAGCCGCCATCATGATGTTGCGGATAATCTCGGCTGTCGGCGGGACCTTGATGCCCAGAGCATCTTCTACGGCGCGAACGCTCGTCAACGCATGCACTGTCGTGCAAACGCCGCAAACACGCTCGGTAAAGGCCCATGCGTCGCGCGGATCGCGACCAATAAGGATCTTCTCGAGTCCGCGGACCATGGTGCCGGAGCTGAAAGCGTCGGTGATGACGCCGTTCTCCACCACTGCTTCAACGCGCAGGTGGCCTTCAATTCGGGTTACTGGATCTACAACGATGCGTGTCATGGCCTCTTACGACTCCTTCATATCTTCGGTGTGAACATCTGCGATCACGCTCTTTTTGCGAACGTTGGTGACGACCGCATGTGCGGCAACGCCGGCGACTGTGGCAATACCAACCAGTGTGCCGATGGTGTCCGCCGTGCTCTCAATGCCAAAGCCCGGGAATTTGGGCAGGTGACGATAGAACGGACCGTTGTCCCAGAAGCCCTCTTCCGAGCAGCCAATGCAACCATGGCCGGACTGGATCGGGTAGCTGGTGCCCTCGTTCCACTTCACCACTGAGCAGGCGTTGTAGGTCACTGGACCGCGGCAGCCCATCTTGTACAGGCAATAGCCCTTGCGCGCGTTCTCGTCGTCCCATGCTTCAACGAACAGACCGGCATCGTAATAGGCGCGGCGATAGCAGGTGTCGTGTACGCGGCGTCCGTAGAACTCCTTCGGACGGCCCTGGTTGTCGAGCTGCGGCATTTGCCCCAGCGCCAGGATGTGCGTAACCACGGCCATCATCACGTCGGCGATCGGCGGGCAGCCGGGGACGTTGATAACGGGCTTGTCGACAAGCTTGTGGATCGGTGTCGCGCCGGTCGGGTTCGGCTTCGCAGCCTGAATGCAACCGTTCGAAGCGCAGCTGCCCCATGCGATTATGGCAGCGGCATCCTTCGAGACCTCTTGGAGGATGGATTCGGCCGTCTTGCCGCCGATCATGCAATAAACGCCATCATCCTTGGTCGGTACCGCGCCCTCGACGAGGACGATGTACTTGCCCTTGTTGTTCTTAATGGTGTCTTGCAGGCTCTTCTCGGCTTGTGCGCCGGACGCGGCCATCAGCGTCTCCGTGTAGTTCAACGACAGGACATCCAACAACACATCGAGAACGACCGGATGCGAGGCGCGTATAAACGACTCGCTGCAGCAGGTGCACTCTTGGAAGTGCATCCAAATCACTGCCGGCTTTTCCTTCTTCTCAAAGGCGTTGACTACCTGGCCCACAGCGGAGTGCTCTAACCCCGCCACCGTCGCGGCTGCCGTGCAGAACTGGATAAAGTCCCGGCGGCTATAGCCTTTTTGCTGCATCGACTGCCAAATGGTTAAACCCATAATTCCCTCGCTGGCTATGGATACAGGGCACTTCCCTGCACGCACTTTTTGAAAGTGGATGAAAGGCCTCCCAATAACGAATCCGACAGTACCCATTTCTAAACACGATGGGATGTGATAAATATCACAGGTGTATGAGAGATTGCTCGTTCCTCAGTGGACCAGCATTCTCAAGCCCCAGAGTTCGCACCTGAACCGAACAGTTTGAGAATATTAAAGCCTTGTATAATCACGACTTAAATAGGTGATTGTTCTCTAACCAGCCCCGCACCGAGGAGATACTACTTATGCGTTGCCTGCCTGTTAATAAACTTTTAAAGCTCATGCCCTTTGCGGCGGTCATACTCCTTTGCGGCGTCATCAACGGCCAGCAACCCGGCGGGCAAGGTTCTGACAAAATGCACACCCTCGGCACCGAACTGCAACGCATCGGCAATGAACCGTTGCAGATCTTCTACATACATGGCATTGGAGCTATGGGGCCGGGGGACTCAATCGAACTGCGCAAGAGCATTTGCAAGCACGCGCGCAAGTACATGCATGCTAAATGCTCTAAAGATGAAGGCGAATTCAAGTTCCGCGAGTTTGCCGACCAGGAGATCTTCGCAAAGTTTCCCGACCCTTCGAAGTTCACCTATATGGGAGACCGCATCTGGAAAACAGCTGAGGAATGGTCCGATTCCCAGCCCTTTGTCGACCATTACGAGATCGACCTGAGCAACGGGCAAAAGATATTCATCCACGAGATCAATTGGTGGACGATGGTCTTCGGCATCAAATGCCCGCATGTCATGAGCAATGAAGCTTACCTGGCAGGGGAACTCACCGGCAAAAACAACAACTATCTGAAGCTTTGTGCCACTCAGTCGCCAGACCCAAAGGACCCGCATGTTCACACCGGACCCTACTTTAATTGGATGAAAGCAGCGGACCTGGACTGGGACAAATTGAATGCCATGCCCAAGCGCGCGGTCATCTTTAACCGTTCAGCTAAAACTGGCTTGATGGATTGGAGATTTTCCGATGCCTTGCTGGGTGTCGGAGACCTGGAGGGCTACCTCGTCGAAGGCATTCGGCAGCTCGTCGCTAAATCCGTGGCTTGGGGCGCACGCAATACAACCGGCTTTACCCCGACAATTGCCCAACCCTACTCCCCGAATGCCGATTACATTGCCATCTCACACAGTATGGGCAGCTATCTGCTTTTTTCTTCCCTCCACGCCGAGTACAACCCCGAGGGCACAAAGCTCACCGAAGAACGCAAGGCGCTTGTCTATTACTTGTTGGGGCATCTCTCGCAGGCATACTTCTTTGCCAACCAGATCCCACTTCTGGAACTGGCCAAGCTCGGACGGGATGATGACGAAGAGAAAAATATTAGTTCCAGATCAACGCAGCGTAGCGTCTTCCTGAATCTAAGAACATGGGGCGATGCGCGGGCTCAGCAGTGCACGGATGCCGACAAGAACAATTGCATCCCGCGCATCGTAGCTTGGAACGACCCCAATGATCTGCTGACCTGGTACCTGGGCAAGGATTTTCAGGATTGGCAAGGCCAGGGTGCCATGCCCAACAACGTGCTTGTTAGAAATGCCTCTTCGTTCCTGTGGATCATCGTCAATCCAGGAAAAGCGCATGACAACTACGCAATGAATGCAAAGGTCATCCGCTCACTGCTTGAGGAACCCAAACATAGGCTGCAATAAGGCTCCCTATTGCCTCGCGTAGCAATTTTAGCTACACCCACCCAGGAGGCGCTCATGCGGCAAGTTTCGTTGCGAGAATTCAGAACACGCGGAGCAAAGGCGCTCGAAAAAGTTCCAGAGGGAGAAGTTGTCCTCCTCAGCGGGCAGAACGGGCCTGCATACTTCCTCGTGCCCGCAATCGGCGACCTCGCCAAGATGGACGAAGAGCTGCGTAAACAGATCGCCCTCGCCGACCTGCGTGAAAATCCGCAATGGGCAAAGAGCATGGGCTACGACAAGCTGACCATGGATTAGATAGATGAGATCATCCAAGAAGTGCGGGCTGAAATGAGGGCGGAAAAAGCGGGACGCAAATGAGGCATGTCGTTCTCGATACAAACGTCATCGCCTCAGCAGCAATCGTACAAGGTTCTATTCCGGACCGGATTGTTCAATCTGCCATGAAAACGAGACACATTGTTACCTTGGTGACACCTGCTATCGTCGCCGTGTATCGTCGGGCAGTGTTGTATAAGAAATTCTCTCGTATGGTTTTCCACCCAAGTGGCTGACATTATTTATTCAAGTGAGCCATGTGAGCCCCGCCCCGCCGCCCTGGCCGCTCACATTGCCCGACCCCACGTACGGCATTTTCCTCGCTGCGCCCAAAGCAACCGGCGCATGGCTCATCACCGGCAATCTCAAACATTACCCTGAAAATGCGCGCGACGGCGTAGTGGTGCATACACCGGCAAGTTATATCGATATGTTGGGAATCAATTTCTAGCCACACGTCCGCTCATAAAGCCCCTCGAGCGCATCGCATGCCGTCTTTATCCCGTTCTCTTTCTCAAGTATTCGCGCCACCGACTCGGCGCGTTTGAAAAGCTTCGCATTACCCAGCATCCGGGTCAACTTGCGAACCACACGCAACGGAAAGTACTGCTTGCGCTGTATCGTCCGGCCCACCTTCAACCGCCGCATGCGACGCGCATTATCCGGCTGGTCGTGCGAGTAGGGCATGATGAGCATTGGCTTGCCCGCAGCCAGACATTGCGCCGTCGTCCCCACGCCGCCCTGGTGAACCACCATCTTCGACCGCGCAAACAACGCCGAGTAAGGCGCATACTCCGCCACGCAGATCGAATCCGGCAACGCACGCGATATCTTGTTCCTTGGGTCCGCGCCTATCAACAGCACCGC
>CAIMNN010000559.1 GCA_903842845.1 uncultured Acidobacteriaceae bacterium
AAGCACTTCGGGCGGGGGCGGCGGCGCGCCCCTGTCCCATGATTTCTGACATCTGACATCTGCCTTCATCACTGCTTCGTATCCAGCGGATGCCCCGCCTTCTCATAAAATTCATTCTGCAACTTCAAGCTCATCGTGTCGGCCTTTATCGCCCTCAGCGCCTCGACAATCTGCGCCGACCACGCCTTCTGGTCAAACTCGCCCAGTTCCTTCGTCGCAGCCGCGCCCACACCCGAATAATGGTCCGGGAACTTCGCATACCACCAGATACCCGTGTACACGCCGCCCGGCAGCGCCAACCTGCTCTGGTCCGCGCCCGACTCCTGCCCCGCGCGCTCCATGTGCACCAGGTCCGGCCGCGCTATCAGCATGTCCGACGTCTCGCTCTCGCCCGCATGCATGTCGTTGGTCGTCTTCATCTTCGGCCGCCCCGGCACATCCATATTCGGCAACCCGAAAACATACACAACATAATCCCGCTGCGACGCAAGTTGTGCCTGCGCAAACAGTGGCAACAAACTATTGTTCCCGCCGTGCCCGTTCACAATCACAATCTTCTTGCACCCGTTGCGGCTCATCTCGCGCACCGTCTCGTCCAACAGCTTCAACTGCAACTCCAGCGAGTACGCCACCGTCCCCGGCTCCTGCCGCGCCTCAAATATCTGCCCCGCAAAGTACTCCGGAAACACAACCGCGTACTCCTCCCGCACGGCGTTGAACACAGCAAACCGCACGTCCAGCAAATCCGTCCCCAGCGGCAAGTGCGGCCCATGCTTTTCAATAATCCCGAACGGCAGCACGCACACTCCGTCCGATTGATGAACCGCCGCAACAAAATCCGCCGCCGTCAGCTCCTCCCAATGCGTGCTCAGCTTCTGCTGCCCCGCAAGCGTGAACGCAAACATCACCGCTACAACCAATCCCACAAACATCCGCCGCATACGCTCTCCTTCCAACGCATCCAGCTTAATCGCCACACCCCACTCAGGTCTGCCCAGCCTCTCCATCGCCAACTCTCACGAAAACGACCGCCTGCAACCTTCATTTTGTATGTTTTTTGTAAAATTTCGCCCATCCTGTGCGGCTTTATGCCATTCATTTGCAACTCGCCTCCTGAATTTGCGTCTAATATGAAGTAAATGTCATTCTGCACCAAACAGCCTACAGAAATCCCCCACACTGTAGCCCGGCACCACTTCTGATTCGGTCCACTGGAGGAAAAATGTTGTATCTCCCGCGCATTCAACGGGTTGCTTTGTTTTGTTTCGTCTTCATTTTCCCCGTTTCCGCAGTAATGACCGCGCAGACCAACCGCAGCTCGAGCGCAAATACAAAATCTCAGGCCAATACTGCCCCTGTGGTCGCCATCCCGGGTGCTGCCACCATCAATGGAACCGTCTTTGACTCCCTCGGCGACATCATCCCCGGCTCCGAGGTCATTCTCGATGACCTCACATCAAAGCAAACTCAGTCCACCCTCGCCGCCGATAGCGGTTTCTTCCAATTTCAGAACCTCAAACCCGGTGACACCTACCACATCACAGTTAAAGCTTCCGGCTTTGACAACTGGCAATCCGATGACCTCAAACCCGACACCGGCCAATTCGTCACACTCCCTGACGTAAAGCTCAAACTCGCCGTCTCTGAGCAATTCATCACCGTACACGCGGACACCACACAGATCGCCACCGAACAGGTCGATATAGCGGAGCACCAACGCGTGCTCGGCATTATTCCCAACTTCTACGTCGTCTACGATGCTGAAAACGCCGTGCCCCTGACAGCCAAGCTCAAATTCAAACTGGCCTACCGCGTCTCTATCGATCCAGCCACCTTCGTCGCAATGGGCCTCCTCGCTGGCGTCAACCAGGCGGCCGACACTCCCAACTTCCCCCAGGGCATGCGCGGCTTCGGGCAACGTTTCGGCGTCAGCATGACCGATGAGGTCACTGACATCATCATCGGCGGAGCCTTCCTGCCTGTACTCCTGCATCAGGACCCGCGTTACTTCTATCAGGGGACCGGCTCTAACGCCTCACGAGCGCGACATGCCATCTTCGCTCCCTTCATCTGCCGCGGTGACAATGGCAAAAAGCAGATCAACTTCTCCAGCATGGGCGGTGACCTCCTCTCCACAGCCATCTCTCTCGCTTACTACCCAAAAACAAACAACCCATACAACTTCGTCATCGTCGGCTTTTCCATCAGCACCGCTGAGCGCATCGCCAGCACACTCACACAGGAATTCATCCTGCCCCGCTTCACCTCACGCGGCAAACACAAGGAATAACCACTCCCTCTTCAATGCAAACAAAAGCGCGGCCCGCAAGCCGCGCCCCTGATTTCTGACATCTGACTTCTGGTTTGTACCCTACTGGCTAGGCCCTATTCACTAGGCCCTGTCTTATTCCACCAACCGCGCCTTCCCATTCTTCAAACTTGCCTCGATAATCGCTTTCACCCGGTTCTCATCCAGAATTTTCACTTCGGTCCGAACGTTTATCTCTTCGTTCAGCTTGTCCAGGTGCGCCGTGGCCGCATCAACATCGGCCCGCACATCCACATCAATTTTGTTCTGCATCTTGTCGAGCTTCTCTTCCAGCTCCGCCATCTTCTTCTCAAGCTCGGCAAACTCCGTCTTGCCCAGTTTGCTCTGCACCTTTTTCAGTTCCTCCTGAACCGCCTTCATCTCCTTGTCAACATCCACTTTCACCTTCACGTTCAGATCTTTCCTGCGCAGGATGACCGTCTTCTCGCCCTTTTCACCCTTCTCCCCCGGCGTCATCATCACCAGGTCGCCGTTCTTCTCGCTCTTCACAACTATTCTCTCCGTGCGTTCCATCGCTTCCGGCCCAACAATCATCTCCTGCTGAACCGCCATCGCCTCGGCGATCTCCTTCAGCGTCGCAGCATCATCCACCACATACGACTTGCCATCCCGCGTGAACCAGAAAAAATCTCCCTTCGCCATCTTCCGCGCCTTGGCTATCTGCTCCGCGCTCTCGCCGCCAAAGTTCCCGGTGAAGTTGTCGTTCTCCCCGCCCTTCTCGATCAGCGCCCAGCTCTCGCCCTTGTCGTTGACCACGTAGCTGAAGCGCTGCTTCTCCTTGACGCCCTTGCCCCCATCATCCTTCATGATGATCTGTATCTGTCTCTGCTCCGCTTTCTGTTTCTCGCCCTGCGCCTCCGCCGTCACTGTCGTCTGCTGTTCCGGACTCGCGCTCTGCTGCGCGCTGACCATTTGCTGCGTTGAACTCCCCGCGCTCTCCTGCTGCGCCGCGCCATGCACATGAACCGTCGCCGCCAGCAACGCCAGCGGTACCAATACTCCTGCCAGATACATACGAACTCTCCCTTCGGCAAACGCCGTTCTGAATTGACCTTCATTCAACAACCGTTCAATGCGGCTGGGTAAATTGCTTTTCCGTGCCATGGCCACTCCTGCAAACACCGGCCGCGCTCCGGCCGCAAACTCCAACAGAACCTGCGCGTAACTCTCCGCATCCGTCGCCGCGCGCAACGCCGCTCCGTCGCTGATCGTCTCGCTCAGCTCCGTCAACTTGCGCTTCAACCACCAGCCCAGCGGACTGAACCAGACCACCGCCGCATGAGCCCGCGCCGCCAGTTGCAGATAAAAATCCCTCTGCCTAACATGCGATTCCTCATGCGCCAGCACCACGCGCAGCTTCTCTTCCGGCCAATCGCCAAAATCCGCCGGCAGCAAAATCCCGCCGCCTATCGTCACCGGCGATGCAACCCGCTCGCTCGCCCTCACACTCCGCGCCGCGCTTCCATCCGGAAGGAGCGGCAACAGCTCTGCGCTCACCGGCCGCGCGCCCATCCACAAACGCCACGCCGCCGCCACGCCGACCATCAACCTCAGCAGCAACGCCGCCAGCACTGCAAAATAAATTCCTTCCAGCGCAACAAAGTAGTTGAACCTCTTCCACACCGGAATTTTCTCTTCAATTACCGGAGCCGCAGCCGCCTCATGCAGCGTCACAGCCGGCGCATTCCCTCCAGCCTCGCCAACGCTACCAGTCACAGTCATGCTCGCCGCACGCCCCGCGCTCTGCTGCCGCACAACAATTACCCGCTCGGCAACTGGCACCCGCTCGGCAACATGCTCCGCAACCGGCTTCGCAACCGCCGCTTGCTGATTCCACTGCGGAACTGTCACACCAGGCAAAATCTGCCAACGCATCACCGCCGGCATCGCCAGCGCCGCGCACAGCGCCATCACCCACGCCACCTTCTGCGCCACAACGTTCTTCACGCGCAACGCCCATATCCCCGCGCCCACCATCACCGCAACCGCCAGCGCTCGCAGCGCCGCTTCCAAAATCATCGCCATCATTTCCGCGCTCCCTTCTTCGCAGCCACCCGCGCGGCCAGCCGCTTCAGCTCCGCCTCGTCTATCAGCTCGCTGTCCACCATCCCCACCAGCAACGCTTCCATCGACCCGCCGCAGAACCAATCCACTATCCGCTGCACCGCGCGCCCAGCCACCTGACCCGGCAGCTCCGCCGGCTTGTACACAAACGTCCGCGCATCCACCTCGTGCGCCAGGTAGCCCTTCTCCTCAAGCCGACGCAGCACCGTCCGTATCGTCGAGTCCTTCAGCGGCCGCCCCAACTCTTCGCGCACCGTCTCAGCAGTGGCGCTGCCCAGCCGCCAAACAAGCGTCAATACCGCCCGCTCCAACTCGCCCAACTCCGATGGATCATGAAATTCCATTCCGCTACTCTCCATAACGTTACCGACTGTAACACACGGAAGCCACCCCCTGTCAACCCCGCTCAAAATTAATTTTCAGGATTTTTTCTCACTTAGTCTGTCAAGATATTCGGGTGCCCCCGTAGCCTGCCCTGAGCGAAGCCGAAGGGGCCCTCGCCTTTGGGCGCCGGGGTTAAATTGAACCTTTGTTCTCGTGTTGTATGGCAGGTGGCCCGGTCATTTTATATGTAAATCAAATCTCGATGAAGCTGTGCCCCGTTCATCGCAGTTTTATCGCGATGAGCGGGCGTTGGGTTATGATTATGGCAAAATGAGGATGGGTCATGCCAAGCGGCCTGAAACGTTTTCAACAGGCGCAATCTCTTCACTTTATTACCTTCAGTTGTTTTCACCGCCTTGCGCTTTTGCAAGCGCCTGGCGCCAAGGAGACATTTGAAGCAGTACTCGAAGAAGTGCGTGCGCGGCACAGTGCACGGGTTTACGCATATGTTTTGATGCCGGAACATGTTCATCTGCTCATCAACGAGCCGCCGCAAATTCAGCTGGCGCAGTTTTTGAAGGCCGTCAAACAGGTGACGTCACGCAAGTTGCGCGGCCCACGCGGGAAGTTCTGGCAAGAGCGCTATTACGATAGCAACATTCGTGGGGAGATAGCCCGCTCCGAAGTGATTCGCTACATCCATCGCAACCCTGTTGAGCGTGGATTGGTGGCGAAGCCGCAGGACTGGCAGTGGTCAAGTTTTCGGCATTACGCCATGGGTGAGATCGGCACAGTGGAGATTGAATCAGAATGGACAGCGTTCCGGCGCGGCAATCAATTGCCCGACGGGGTAAGATTGCAACACGGTCAGAGATTCAGCTTTCCCACTCAAAACGCATAGGACGCGTTTTGAATGGGGCACTATCAATTATGGGTGAACCGAAAATGAAAGAACATGACCGGGCCACCCGCCCGCTCGACAGAGTAGCGGTGATGGTTGGTGTTCCGTTCGATGGACTGGAGAGGCCAGATCGTATGACCTATGCTAAACACTTGAGTGGATTTGGACATCCCCGCTACCTTTACCATCCAATTTCAGATGATGCGTATGCTTTGATCCAAGAACGAATTACTGAACGCTATGACCCAGATTATGGGGCGCAGCATCAGTACGAAATATTTCTGAACAGTTGCGGACAAAATGTTGGCGATGACATTCGAGCAGCAGAAATAAAAGGAGCGCCCCCTAGAATCCTGTTCGGCCCGTGGCTGATTTATTTCTGGCTTCGCATTCAAGCGCATTAGTGAATGTCCACAACATGAAAGTTTCTGTGAGGATTCAAGACGTGATTTCAACTAACCAATCAAAGCTAACTCGTGGAGGTGCTTGTATGAGATGGAACTCCCGGAGCTTGATTCGCTGTATTTTGTTTATTGCTCTTGCTGTGGTCACTGCGGATTCTAAGGCCGTGGCGCAAAAGCCTAAAGATGGTGTGGATATCCCAATTTCGCTCGCCATTGGCACCGTCAAGACGCCCGAATTTGTAGCAAAGCACAATAATCTGTACTTGATGGAAATTGATGCGCAATGGCTTCTTCCGCCAGTTGTGCTGAGATGCAAAATGGGATTCGGCATAGTTCCACCGACCGATAAATGCAGAGCTCAAGCGGTTGTTGAAGTGCAGTGGCGGGTGCTCGATGGTGAAAATGTCGTAGCTCAGGGTTCCACTGGAGGAATCAGCGACCAATTCGAAGCCGGAAAGGATTATTTGGGCAGGTATATCGGGCAGTTTAAGGGACAATCCAAACACAAATATGTTGTGGAGCTTACGTTTACTAAAGACGGGAGTTCACTGAATGTGACAAATCCCCGATTGATCGTGTCTCCGCCGGGTTTTGCGTTCTGAATGTATCGTTGACCCGAAGCTCTCATACTGGGCAGCATCCCGAAAAGCGCGCTGCCTACGGGCGGGTGGTCTAGGTCTTGAACAATGCCGATTGAATCACAACACGAGGGTGCCCCAGGTCTCGCTTTTGAGACCTAGGATATCGATACGATGCAGTCGCTGGATTCCGCTGGAGTCGCCGATATTTCTATGACGTTGTCGCTCATTTGTACCCGTAGCGAAGCGTCTGCCAGTGGCGGGTGGCCCATCCTTAGCTATCCCATGATGAGGGTGCCCCATCCTTACGCAGCTTCATCGCGGAAGGGTGGGATACGATGAACCTCATTTCACGTGCTTTTCGTTGTAAAATTCTTCCACTATGCCGAAGGGGCTCAAGCGTTATCAGCAAGCCAGGTGCTTCCACTTCATCACATTCAGTTGTTACCGGCGGTTGCCGCTGCTGAATGATGCATGGTGTTATAACAATTTTGAGCGCGTGCTTGAAGCGATTCGCCAACGCTATGGCTTTGTAGTGGCGGGATATGTGCTGATGCCGGAGCATGTTCATCTCCTGGTCGGCGAGCCGGTGAAGGCACAGCTTTCGGTTGCCATACAGGTTTTGAAGCAGGTCACGTCACGCAAGCTGAAGCATCGCGCGATGGCAAGGTTCTGGCAGCCGCGGTATTATGATTTCAATGTTTGGAGCGCGGAGAAGCGAATTGAGAAGTTGCGCTACATGCACCGGAATCCAGTGAAGCGTGGGCTGGTGGCGAGGCCGGAGGATTGGGTCTGGTCGAGTTTTCAGCATTACGCAACGGGCGAGATCGGCACGGTGGAGATCGAGTCAGAATGGACGGCGTATGCGAGGGAAAGAGCAAAAAGAGCGATCGGTTGAGAGCATCCTCTCCCACCCTTCGCTCGTAAGACGCGAAGGATGGGGCACCCTCATCTTGAGAGAGCTAAGGGTGGGCCACCCGCCCGATGTAACAACTAGGAGAATAAAACATGACTGAGAAGTTGATTGAACTACAAAATGTAATCATCAGTCTGGATGATGATAATCAGCGCCATGGCATTATGGCAAGTATAGCTTTATTGGTTGGAATCGCATGTATACTTGTCGGAATATTTCAACATAAATTTTATGCTACATTAGGACTGAGTGGAATGTTAACTAACAAGCTAATTGATCCAAATGTAGCAAGATTCTTTTTTGTTTTAGTAGGGATTATTTTTACCATTATAGGTATGTATTTATTTGGTAATTAGGGCGTTTCGTAACCACGTGCTACGCTGGA
>CAIMNN010000560.1 GCA_903842845.1 uncultured Acidobacteriaceae bacterium
CATGTGGCAGCTGATGCAGTTCTTCTCCTGGAATATCTGCCGTCCGTAATCCGGCCCCGGTATCGAGCGCTCACTCGAGAAATATGAGCCCATATCCTCGTTCGTCAGTGCGAGCATGTAATAGGTCAACGCCTTTGCCTGCTCGCGCGTAAAGTGGAAGTTCGGCATCGCCGAGCCGGCAGAAACCGCACCCGGTGTGAGGAAGTGCTGCTCCAGCCACTGCGGTGAGCGATGATGCGCGCCCTCTCCAGTCAGGTCAGGCCCAATGCTGCCACCGATGCCATTCAGCTTGTGGCAACCGCGGCAGCCCTGCGTATCAAACAGATGCTTGCCTTCGGTCAGCTCAGGCACACCCGGGACTTCGCCGTCCTTGTGGCAGCGGCCGCACGACGCGCGGATGTACTCCTTCGGCAGAAGCGGTGTCTCCCAGAACTCCACATTGCCGTGAGCGGCTTCCTTGTCGGTCGCCAAGCCCTGGCCGCCGTGGCAGATGGTGCAACCGAACTTTGACGGAACGTGCGGGCCGAGGTTCGCGTGATACTTGTACGGCTCAGGTGCGTCCTTCATCGTCGGGTCTTCCACGCCCAAATGGCAGGTGGTGCAACGGTCAACCCGCTGCAAGCCCGTCAACATGAACTGATGCACTTCAGGCCTGGTGGCGATGATCGCGGCCTTCGACGCCGCATTCGGTTCACCAGCAGCCTCAAGCTGGTTGTACTTGCGTTGAATGTCCTTCCACTTCGGCGAATCGGCCTGCCACCCGGCGACGATGATCAGCGCAAGCGAGAGGAAGCTGAGAGCAAAAAATATCTGTTGCAGACGGCGTTCCATTACTCAACACCTCCCGTTACGTGAACCCACGGTGGAACCATCGCCCAGCCGGGCCCGCGGAAGAATGTTCCAATGACGATCAACACAAGATTGATCACAACAAAAGCAGTGAAGATCCAAAGTGCCCATTTGCGGTCCTTCAAATGGCGGCTCGGGTTGCGGTCGATATACGGAATTATCAACAGGCCCAAGACCATCAACCCGGGGATGATCACGCCGCCCAGCAACGCCGAGTGGCTGACCAGTTCCTGAAGACCGAGGAAGTACCACGGCGCCTTCGCAGGATTTGGTGTCTTCGCCGGATTCGCCAGCTCTTCAAGCGGTGCGTTGTAAAAAAGTGACACGGCCATGATGGTTGTAACTGTTGCCATCAATGTCACCGCTTCACGCACAAACGCATACGGATAACTGAACACCTCTTCATCCGCTTCTTCCGGCGCAATCGTCTCGAAGATCGGCTTGCCAGTTACAACTTCCATCAGACCGTAGGTCTTCTCCGTAGAAGCAGGTACCGTCTTGAGCTCTGCCAGTTGCGCAGGCGCGCCGATGGTCACCAGCTTCTCTTCCTTCTTCTTCAACTTCCACAACGGCCGCGACAGTCCGCCATCCTTGCGCACGCGCCAGAAGTGAACGATGGTGAAGATAATCAGCACGCTAGGCAGCAGTGCAACGTGCAGCACATAGAAGCGCAGCAGCGCAGCCTCACCCACCGAGTGACCACCGAGCAGCAACTCACGCAGATACCCGCCAACAAACGGCGCATAGCTGCCGATGTTCGTACCCACCGTGATCGCCCAATACGCCAACTGGTCCCAAGGCAGCAGATAGCCGGTGAACGACATGCCCAGCGTCAGCAGCAGCAGCACCACGCCGATAACCCAGTTGAACTGGCGCGGCTTTTTGTACGAGCCCGTGAAGAACACGCGGCACATGTGCAGGAAGACGCAGATCACCATTCCATGCGCGGCCCAGCGATGCATGTTGCGCAGGAACGGCCCCATGAAGACGACGAACTGAAGGTCCTTCATGTCCTGGTACGATTGCGGCGGGAACGGCCGGTAATAAGCCATTAGCGCAACGCCGGTCGTTATCAGAATGATGAAGAGAAAGAACGTGATGAAGCCGAGATAGAAGGTATGTTTGAACTTCAGGTTTTCCTTCTTCACCTTGGCGGGGTGAATGTGCAACCACACATTCATGAAGACCAGTTCGGACTTGCCCTTGTCGGTTGACAGGGGGTCGCGGCGGACGATCGATTTCCAGATATCTTGCAAAATGTTCATCGTTACACCATCAACCGGTACGTGGGTGGCACAACCTTGTCCTTGTCGACGCGCAACTGGCCATTACGCGATTGCGTAACCTCATACCACTCGAGGCCGCGCGGCGCGGGACCATGCTGCACTGAACCATCGGCGGCGAAGACGCTGCCATGGCAGGGGCAGTGGAAACGGTTGTCGCTTGAAAAGTGTGCGACCGTGCAACCAAGATGCGTGCAGACGGCGCTCGCAACGGCAAAGCCCTTCGCCTGGTCGCGGAAGACGTAGATCTTCTCGTCCACCAGGAACGTCGGCGGCCCAAACGGAAAATCGCCTGGGTTGCCGATCTTGAACGCTTGTGGCGGCTCATAAAAAACGCTGGGCGTCAGGAACTTGATAACAGCTCCAAGACTGACCACCACTCCGGAGCACAACGCGGCAACGCCGACCGCTCCATAATTGAGAAATGACCTACGATTCATCCCTGTAGCTCCCTTATTCAAAGACTTCCCGTTCCTGCTGTTCGAGTGATTCCATCGTTATCGCGCCGGTCGGGCAACGGTCGGCGCACAATCCGCAACGGATGCACTTCTCTTCGTTCTTGATGATCGCCCCCGCCTGCCGTTCAGGCAGTTCAGCGGCACTCATCCCATAGCGCTCTTGAATCAGTTTGTCGAACTGGTCGTCGCCGTTCACCAGCGCAAGGTCCACCAGTCGCAAGCAACTCTCCGGACATATGTCCACGCAACCGGCGCAGAGAATGCATTTCGAACCATCAAAAATTGTATTGACCTGGCACTTCAGACAGCGCGTTCCCTCTGCGCGGCCCTGCTCCTCGTCAAAGCCCAGCTCCACTTCGGCAATTCCAATGCGGCGATTGCTCGCCAGCACCGGCATCTTCTGCCGC
>CAIMNN010000561.1 GCA_903842845.1 uncultured Acidobacteriaceae bacterium
ACACTTTTGTATTTCTCGCCCGGCCACAATTTTGCAACAAGCAACATGAGCCAGGGGCCCACGCCGGCCAGGCACGTGGAGATCAGTGCGAATAAGGTTGGTGTTTTTTCAAATACATGCGTGTGTGCTGTGTGAAAGAGGTAAAAAATACCTGGCAACATGAGAAGGAAAGCTAGAAGAAATATCCCCGCAATAACTGCGAATTTGCCAAGCTTCTGCCGCCTGCTTCCGTCACAAAGAAGAAAATAAATGATCATCAACCCGGGAAGCACCAGCGCCATCAGATAGTGCAAGGCGATTATCATCGCCGATGAAAAACCAAGCAGCACGGCGGTAGTCCAGGTCATCTTCTCGCGCGACCGTAACAGTAAATACAAGCTCAGATTGATGAAAAAAACTGCGAAGATATATGGCCTGGCATCGATAGACTCCAGAATGATAATCCGGTTCAGGCAGAAGATCGAAGTCGCGTAGAGCGCTATCTCCAGATCAAAAAGCTTGCGCGCAGTCAGATAAAAGAGCCAAAGCGCGGCCATTGCGACCATCAACGAGGGCAAGCGCAGAGCCACTTCGCTGGTTCCGAATATCTTCGAAAAAAACCATTGAATATAGCTATACGCGGGAAACGAGAGTGAAGAAATGTACCGCGGCCAGATATCCTTAAAGCCCGATGCAAACTGCCAGTAGGAGCCCAGTTCATCCAGCCAAAGCGGCAATGTCATCGAGCGTACCCAGAGAAAAATTCCGTACGCTATCGAGAAAATATAAAAAAAATTACGTATTGAAAGTCCGGCTACCTGTTTCTCGTCTTGAATTGTCGGCATATTGGTTACTTTCTGTAAATGTGGTATCAATCCCTTGTTGAGCATGGACCAGTACGCGGTTAATTCTGCAACTCATTTGCGGAGACTGGCATTCCACGGCGGCGAAGCCCGAGAATGCTTAAAAAGAAGCTCTGACAAATTATCTGAATCCCCAGCATCAAACCGAATGCCGAAGGTATCACTATACGCAGCGAGTGGCTCGAATTCAGATCTCCAAATCCTGTGTGCGCCCATGCCGCTACCGCATAGATGCTGCCGCTGAATCCAAGCAGAAAAATCACCGCGCCTGTCATCAACCCGGTCTCAAGCGTGACGTAGCGGAATGCCGTGTTCAACCGCTCATCTTCCGGCAGAAGCCCTTCGCTGATGGCGAATATCTTGGCGAAGAAGGCGAAGGCAATCAACTGACATCCTATCAATATTGCGAAATAGGCATAGACCAGCGTGTGTACATCAAAGTGAACGCCAAAGAGCGTGCGCTCGGCGACCATCAGCCATACCGCCGCCGACGCGCCAAGCGCTATCAGCACCGCGCCGGGATACAGAAAAAGCCAGCGCGGACTGTACATCAACAAAAATCTGAGATGACGCCAGCCATCGCTCCAGGTGCGCAGATGCGGCGGCCGGCTGCGTCCGTCAGGCATTTGCGTCGTCGGTATCTCGACGATGCGCATCTTCAGCAGCGTCGACTTCACCACTATCTCGCTGGCAAACTCCATCCCAGTCGAGCGGATGTCCATGCGCTCATAGCAATCCTTGCGGAACGCGCGGTAGCCGCAGTGGAAATCACCACACGGGGCCTTGAAGAGCAGTCGGCCAATCCCTGAGAGCACCGGGTTGCCGACATAGCGATGAAGAAATTTCATCGTGCCGTCTTTTATCTTGCCGCGGAAGCGGTTGCCCATCACAAGGTCTGCGCCTGCGCGCAGCGGCTCAACAAACTCCGCCACCTGGCTCAGGTCATGGCTGTCATCGGTGTCGGCGGTCAAAATGTACTCGCTCCGCGCCGCCTCAATTCCGCCCATCAGTGCGTTGCCGTAGCCCTTCGCGCTCACCGGAACAACGCGCGCTCCCTCGGCCGTCGCCAGTTCTATCGAGCCGTCGGTCGAGCCGTTGTCGGCGACAATGACCTCGCCGCGAATCCCCGCACGCCGTATCGCCTCAACCGCCTTGCGCACGCAAATGCCAACCGTCTCCGCCTCGTTCAGGCACGGCATCACCACTGTCAGCTCAAGTGGTTCGGAATCTCGCGCGCTCAAATCATTTTCTGCGGCCATAACTGGATTATATTGAGACGCAGCCGCAGCGTCGAAGAAAGCAGGCGAACCTTGGTAATAAGGTCACGATTCGCCGCGAGAATCAGCCACCAATCATG
>CAIMNN010000562.1 GCA_903842845.1 uncultured Acidobacteriaceae bacterium
CCCATGGGCATGGTGATCTTGCCGCCTTCGGAGAGGACAGCATAGATGCGCTCGGCCTCTTCGTCGCTGTCAACGCTGATGGAGAGGGTGACGCCTTGAATGGGCCCGTAGCGGTCCGGCGGTGCGTCGCTGGCCATCAGAAGTACGCCAGCAATTTCGATGCGAGCATGCATGATGGATTTCTGTGTTGCCTGATCCCAATGGTTGCCGGGCATGTCGCCGTAGCGGGAGATCTCAGTGATCTTTCCGCCGAGTTTTGCCTCGTAGAATTTGAGGGCCTCTTCGCAGTTGCCACTGAAATGCAGGTAGGTGACGAGCTTCATTGTGTTGACCTCCGGGGGAATGGAGTTGAGTGACGTATTTCTGAATCAGCTAACGATAAATGGTTTTACTTGAATCGGCCAGAGGCGAAAATGAAAATGCGTTGAATCCCTAAAACGCATTGAAAGGGCAGTGTTTGGCCTGAAGCCGCACTAAGTTACAATAGAAGAAAAGGCAGCAAGCCGAAAATTCGCGCGTGTTTACGCGCCTTGAGAGCAAGGATTTAACCCTTTATGTCAATTCCCGCCACACAGATGCGTCCCGGAATGGTGATCAAACACAACGAACAACTGCACTCGGTCTTCAAGGTGGAGCACCGCACGCCGGGCAACCTGCGCGCGTTCATCCAGGCCAAGCTGCGCAACCTGCGCACGGGTGCGATGTTCGAGCATCGGTTCCGTTCGGGCGACGCAATTGACCGCGTTATCGTCGACGAAATCAGCATGGAGTTCCTCTACGCCGATGGCGACGATTACTACTTCATGAATCCTGAGAACTATGAGCAGACGGTGCTGAAGCACTCGACGCTGGGCGAGTCGGTTGAGTTCCTGACGTCGAATTTGCAGATCAAGGTCAGCTACTTTGACGGCGTTGCCGTGGGCATTGATCTGCCGTCGACGGTTGAGCTGACGGTAGTGGAGACGGAGCCGGGGTTGAAGTCCGCGACCGCGACCAACGTAACCAAGGCCGCGAAGATGGAGACGGGCCTGGTCGTGATGGTTCCGGCGTTCATCAACGAAGGCGAGAAGATTCGCGTTGATACGAGCGAAGGCGCTTACCTGAGCCGCGCGTAAAAGCCAGCCACAACACGTAGGGCGCCCCGGTAGACCGGGGCGCCCTTTTTATTTTGCGCGACGATGCTACTTGCGGAAGAAGTTCTTCATCAGGAAGAAGACGTTTGCGGGGCGCTCGGCGAGGCGGCGCATGAAGTAGGGATACCACTCGCTGCCGAATGGCACGTAGATGCGGACGTTGTAGCCGTCCTTGATGAGCTGCTGTTGCAGGTCGCGGCGGATGCCGTAGAGCATTTGGAACTCGAAGCGCGAGGGGGCGATGTTTTTCTCTTTGGCGTAGGCCTTGGCGGCGTTGACCATCTTCTCGTCGTGTGTTGCGAGGCCGTGATAGATGGGCGAATCGAGCATGATCTTGGAGAGCTCGACAAAGCTCTTGTCGACATCGGATTTTTCGGGGAAGGCGATCTCCGCCGGCTCCTTGTATGCGCCTTTGCAGAGACGCATGCGGATGCCGCGGCGGATGAGGTCCTCGACGTCGGCGCGGGTACGGTGCAGGTAAGCCTGGACTACGATGCCGACGTGGCCTTTGAACTCCGGGCGGTCGTTGAGCTTGTGCACCAGGTCGAGAGTGATCTGGGTGTGCGCGCTGCCTTCCATATCAATGCGAACAAAGTTGTGGGTGCGGCAGGCGTGTTCGACGAGCTCGGTGACGATTGTTTCGGCGAGAGCGGGCGAGAGGTCGATGCCCATCTGCGAGAGCTTGAGGCTGACATTGGCCTTGAGGTTGCGGGCCTGAATCTCGTCGAGGAGCTTGTGATAGATGGCTGCGGCGGCGCGGGCTTCTTCCTCGCGGGTGACGCTTTCACCCAATGAATCAAGGGTGACGAACATACCCTGACCTTCGACGGATGCGGCGGCCTGGAGCGCGTCTTCGATGGTGAGGCCGGCGACAAAGCGCGAGCTCATCTTGCGGCCGAGCTTGGAGTGCTCACTGAATTTGCGCAGTGGACGGTTGTGCGAGAGGGCGATGAAGAAGGAACGCATAAGCGGCATAGATTCAATCCCGTGGGCTGAATGCCCAAACGTGTAACAGTGTCGCACATGGGGGTGCGGTTGCGCAGGACGGCGGTCACAATGCGCGGTGGGGTGGACGGAGGCTGGGAGGTTGGGGGAGTTGGATTGTGCTGGGTATGGTTGGAATCTTGCAATACGAGATGAAGGAGAAATTTAATTCAGGAATTGGCGTGGGTTTTTCGAGGAGTAAGTTGAATGGATACAGCGAATGAATCTGATTTCCACATTGGGAATAGTTTTTAACAGTTCCCAATTAGGTACAAATCGTTCCACGTGGAACACTGAATGCGTAGTGATGAATAGGCGAAGATGGGGGCGAATACGGGATTGAAAATTCAATGCCTGCGGTGAGGTTCTGGGGATATTTCGCGAGAAAAAATCGATGCGCATGTAGTGGTTTTTGGCAAAATTTTGGATCAAAAAAAGCGCATAAAAGCGTGTTTTTGAGCTTTAAGCACGAGTTTTGATTACCAAACCCGCTTCGAAGTGGCATTCTGCATTGTTCCCCGGTCCCCAAAGGCGAGGGACCCTTCGACTTCGCTCAGGGCAGGCTACGGGGGCACCCGAGCTTCTGGCTCCGCACAAGATATTCAAGCGCCGCCGCAGCCTTCGGGAAGCCAGCAGGTGAGTTTCTCCATGCGGAAGCTGCCATGCGAGTTGCCATAGGCTGTGTAGTCGCCGTCGATCTCGTTGCCTTTGAGCAGGCCGTCGAGCGAGATTGCAAATTTTGCGCAACTGACCTGGAGAACGGCCTTGGCGTTGTCGAGTGTGCCGGTGACGGGGCAGCTTTCGCCGGAGTCGGCCAGGAAACTGCCGCTGAAGGTGCCGTTGGTCTCGGTGAGATTGATGGTGTTGCGTGTGCCGGCTTCCTTGCCGTCGACGAACCAGTGGATGGTCCATTTGCCGTTAAGGTTGGGCTTGGGGAGGTTGTCGCCGTTCTTCTGGGCGAGGGCGAAGGGGGCGAGCGAGAGTAGTGCAAGGACGGTGAGAGCGAAGCGGCGCATGGTTGTTTCCTTTCTAAGATTAGAACGCGGGCGGGGAAGGTTCTTGCAGATTATTTATTAATATCCCCGGTCTCCCCCAGGCGAGGGACCGGGGGCACCCCAATTTGATTTGGGATATCAGGCTGGTGGCACATTCCTACTCATCACCAAGCGGTAGTTTTAAATTTTCCTCGGCGGCTGGCCGGCTCTTCGGAGCCTTTTTGAATGTGGCGTCGCGGCGGTGCAATGGATACTCGGGCTGCTTGCCATCGAGTATTTGTTGGATTGAAAGTATCTGCACCTTGGCGTATGTTGTTCCATCAGAGGATTTATAGAACCCCGCCTCGGCCGCCTCGCGCAGCATTGGCTTGGTCGGCTCTTCAAAGCAGATGAAGACGCCAATCTCGGCCTTCTCGCGGTCGAGCACGCCAACCAGGTCGCGAATCTGCGAGACGGTCACACCGCCGGCCTTGACAGAAAAGATGATCTGCTTCGACTTGCCTGATTCATCGTCATGGAAGAAGAGCCGCCCATCGATTCCGCGATCCGCGCCCTTCTTTTGGTCAGCTGGACGTGCGCCGACCTGACCCAAAGCCCACCATTGGAACTGGTATTTGTCTTCAGTAGCCAATGCTGCCGCACCTTGATAATCAGTAGGCTCACCGAGCACGTCATAGGTGGATTTAATCTCCGCGCCGAAGGCATCGAAGAGCGACCGGCTGAGATCAGCCAGGCTTCGTGTTCCCAGTGCCTCTTACTGCGCCTCCTGAGGGCCCGTCACCGCGGGCAAC
>CAIMNN010000563.1 GCA_903842845.1 uncultured Acidobacteriaceae bacterium
GGTTCTCGACGTCAAGATTCTTGATTATCCGACCCACGCGGCGAATCTGCCGGTGGCGATGATTCCGAACTGTGCGGCCACGCGTCATGCGCACTTCACGCTGGATGGCTCGGGGCCGGTGTTCCTTGATCCGCCTTCGCTCGACTTATGGCCGAAATTGAAGTACGACGTCTCAAAAGCGCGTCGCGTGAACCTGGACACAGTCACGCGCGAAGAGGCCGCAAGCTGGAAGCCCGGCGAGGTCATTCTGCTCAACGGCAAACTGCTCACCGGCCGCGATGCGGCGCACAAGCGCATGACAGAGATGTTGAGCCGCGGCGAGAAGCTGCCGGTCGATTTCAACGGGCGGTTCATTTACTACGTCGGGCCGGTGGACCCAGTGCGCGATGAAGTGGTTGGTCCAGCGGGACCGACGACGGCGACGCGCATGGACAAGTTCACGCGGGAGATGCTGGCTGAGACCGGGCTGCTCGGCATGGTCGGCAAATCCGAGCGTGGACCGGCGGCCATCGAGGCCATCAAGGAGTTTGGCGCGGTGTATCTGATGGCGGTCGGCGGAGCGGCGTACCTGGTTTCGAAGGCGATTCGCGGGTCGAAGGTGCTGGCTTTTGCGGACCTCGGCATGGAGGCGATTTACGAGTTTGATGTTGTCGATATGCCTGTGACGGTTGCGGTCGACTCGAAGGGAACGAGTGTTCACAACACCGGACCGGCCGAGTGGCAGCAGCGGATTGCGGGGATACCGATACTTAACTGATTAGTTGAAGCAACAAAAAAGCGTCCGGAAAATCCGGACGCTTTTTGCTTGCTCTGTTCGAATCCTGCTGTCAGCTCAGTTACTGCTTGCCCCAGCGATAAAGAAAACCAAGGGTAAATCCGGGGTTGGGCTGTAGCGAAGTTCCGTAGCCGGTGAAAGTTTCCTCGCCGACGACGCGCAATGCAAAGTTCGGTGAAACGTTGTAGTCGCCGATAACGCCTGCGTTAGCGGCGAAAGCCATACCGTCACAATATAGCCCTGAACCCTTAGGCCCGCAAGAATTTGCCTGAACGCCCTGAAAATCGCCGGAGAAGTTGCCATAGCTGATGCCGCCCAACACGCGGCCAGAGACCGAGTAGCGCGGTGTGCGGTAGAAGCGGTACACGGGGCCGATCATGCCGCTGTACTGGTTGATGGCCGGATGGCTGACGTTGTCGACTTCTTTGGTCGGTTGAATGAAGGCGGTGCCGTAGTTACCGCGGCCATCCAGAGTGACGCCGACCTTGTCGCCAAAGTAACGGGTGAAATCGCCCACCCAGGACCACTCGGTGACACGCTGTAGGTTGTTGGAGAGGTTGAAACGCTGGTAACCAATGCTGAGGCTGGCGTCATACAAGTGCGAGTAGGCATCTTTGATGGCCTGTTCGCGGCGCTGCTCGCGGCGCTGCTTGATGCGCGCCTGCACGCTTGTGGTGGTCTGTTCCTGGGCAGCCGGGGCCTGGGTGGAGGCTGGGTTGCTGCTGGATTCGCCGCTCTGGGCCATGCCAACTGTGGCCATTCCAAGGGCCAAGGGCAAGATCAATGTACGGAATGAAAACATCTGACTTTTAAATTCCCTTCGGGGCAGATAATAGAACCGCCTATAGCTATTAAAACATTCCCGGCATGGCTTTGGGTTTGAATTGGGCCATCTGATTTTGCCGCCTGACTGGCAGCCTTGCCCTGCTCAGCCCGGTTGGGTTAGCTTGGGTGTTAATTCATCAAGAGTTCGGAGGTCACTCAATGGCTCGTTTTTTTGGAGGTCTGCTGCTCGGCCTGATTTTTTTGCCGCTGGTAGCTTTTGCATGGTTCCAGCTTGGTCATCCACCGGTTGCGGTCAGTGACCCGCCGTTGCCCATGGAACGCCTTATCACTCACGTGCCGCTTAGTGCGCGTATTGACCGCGAGATGGTCAAGACCCCTCCCATCGCCGCCAACGAACAGAATTTCATAGCCGGGGCACATATCTATCGTGAGCAGTGCGCTGCCTGCCATGGATTACACGGGCTACCATCGAGCTTTGGCGGCGAGATGTTCCCTGATGCGCCGCCGCTCTGGGTGAAGCACAAGAACAACGATGTGGTGGGCGTTAGTGATGACCCGCCGGGGGAGACGGCCTGGAAGGTCTCTAATGGCATCCGCCTGACCGGAATGCCGGCATATAAAAACATCCTGACCAACGAGCAGATCTGGCAGGTCAGCCTGCTGTTAGCCAATGCCGATAAACCCCTGCCGCCGGCTGCACTGGAACTATTGAAGACACCTCTGCCACCGGCCAACCCGGCGCCGACGGTCGATGTGAAGCCAGTGAAGTAGCCTTCTGTATCTGCTAATCTGAGCTAGGAAAGCAGGTATTTCGATGGGTCTTGGAGAGCAGATTCGCAAGGGGTTTGGTTTTTTCCTGATGTGCTTTGGGGTCTCAACCACGCAGAAACCGAAGCCGCAGCCCAAACCGGATGCGGGCAGTAAAGATAAAGGGAAATAAGAAGGGCCAGCCTGGCGGCTGGCCCTCTTGTTTGTATTGGTTTCAGTTAGCGTTGGGCGATGTTCATGGGGCCGTTGTAGCCATCCGGCGGAGGCAGGATAACAACCTTCTCCTCGGGCGCGTCATGCACCCAGTTGTGGTGGCCGTTGCCCATCTTTACGACTTCGAGCTTCACGTCGGTCAGACCAGACTTGACGATGCCCAGCTTGGCGGCTGCGGCAAAGGAGAGGTCGATCACGCGGCCTTCATTCAGAACGCCACGGTCATTGATACGGACATCAACTGAACGGCCTGTCTTCTGGTCAGTCACCTTGACGATGGTGCCGAAGGGCAGGGTCTTGTGGCAGGCGGTCATGTCGTACATGTTGAAGCGCTCGCCGCTGGCGGTCCGGTGACCGTTGAGGACGGCTCCGTACCAGGAGGCGATGCCTTCGAGGGCGTAGTTTGGCTTTTTGCAGGCTTCTATGGCTGAAATAGCTGCCGGGTTGCCCGCTGCCGCCGCTGTCAGTGCCAAGGGGGTGGCGCTGTTTGCGACCGATTGATGAGTGTTGCGGCTGGGGATGAGGGAAAGTGCAGAATCCAACTTGGCCTGGACCGGCTTGACGGCCAGAACGAGGATTGCTGCCACGATGCACAGCATCAGCGCCCCAAGCGCGATTGCCTCGCGGGGGATATTAGTGGTGCGTTTTCGAAATTCGCTGGCTAACATAGCGCCAGTTTTGCGAAGATTATTCATAGGTCTATTTTACTACTTGGTCAACAAGGAATCTGCAATTATGCCCATTTTTCATCAATCCTTATAAGTGGAGTCACTGTAAGAGATTGATAAATTGGACACTATCAGACGCTCCCAAAATGAGAAAAAAGTGGATTTTTTTGACGGTTTACCCCGTTCGAGGCATAAATGACCTTTTGGAAGTAGTTTTCGCCAAATCATCCCCTCTTGCAAGGCATCCTTGTCGACCTGTCTGACTCCTCCTTTTTCTTCAATTACGTTATCGGCGGCAGGCAAGTTCACGGTAGCCACGTCACTCCAAGACGCATTACTTACGGCGTGCGCTTGAGCTGAAAAGCTCTCACGAGCGCTTAGAGTGGCCAAACGCTTGAAGGCATTGACGAAGTGGATTCGCCAATCTCGAAACGGTCAGGCATATTTTGCCAATTCAACCTCCAGCACGTCAGGATAAGAAAAGGGAATCCGCCGCTTCTCCCTTAAGCTACTCAAGAAAGCCCTCCAATGCTGGTCAGTACCGCACCTTTCTTTGTCTATCTAGCCACGGTTTGCCTCTTGTTCTGGGCAACGCAGAGCCGAGCGCGGCTGCGGCTACTGGTGCTGGTCGCGGCGAATCTGTTTTTTCTGGCCAAGTTCAGCCCCGTCTACCTGGCGTTGCCCATCGCCGCCAGTTTTGACTTTCTGATCGGTCAGGCAATCCGCTCGACAGACGACAAACTGGTCCGGCGACTGCTGTTGACCGCCTCGATAGTTCTGAACCTGAGCCTACTGGCGACGATAAAGATCTTTCCGGTCCTCACTGCTGCCGGATATATGAAGAGCCTGTCGTGGCTGTTGCCGCTCAGTCTCTCGTTTTATTGTTTTCAGTCACTGACCTACACCATCGATATCTACCGCGGCGACCTCGAGCCGACGACCGACTGGCTCAGTTACATGAGTGTGGCCATCTTCTTCCCGGTTGTTACCGCCGGGCCA
The DNA here is from genome assembly GCA_903842845.1 of uncultured Acidobacteriaceae bacterium. GTDB lineage: Bacteria > Acidobacteriota > Terriglobia > Terriglobales > Acidobacteriaceae > CAIMNN01. Next base: position 4,210 of record CAIMNN010000563.1, read on the forward strand.
ATCCCGCGCACAGGCAAACTGCTCAAGCAACTGGCCGCCCGCGTCAACCTGACCGAAGCCGCAGCCGGACGTGCGCTGCTGCTGATCGGAATCGGCTTGGTCAAAAAGCTGCTCATCGCTGATTACCTGGCTAACAATCTGGTCAATCGTGTCTTTGACACGCCCACGCTTTACTCGAGCGTCGAGATTTTGGCCGGGGTCTATGGCTACGCGTTGCAACTGTTCTTTGATTTCTCCGGCTACACGGATATCGCGATCGGAGCCGGGCTGCTGCTTGGCTTTGAACTGCCGGAGAACTTCAAACGTCCGTATCTTTCGGTGAACGTCGCCGAGTTCTGGCGGCGCTGGCACATCAGCTTCTCCGAGTGGTTGCGCGATTACCTTTTTGACGTGCTGCCCAAGCGGCGCAAGTGGCAGGTGCTCTCGTACAGTTATGCATTTCTCATCACCATGATGCTCGGCGGCCTGTGGCATGGCTTAAGTTGGAACTTCCTCATCTGGGGCGCGCTGCATGGTGCTGCGCTGGGAGTGGTCTTTGCATGGACGCAGTGGAAGGTCAAGCGTAAGGGGCGCAATGCGCCGGTCAGTTGGTGGGGCCAACTACTCAGCGGCATCATCACTTTTAATTACGTCTGCTTCGCGTGGGTCTTCTTCCGCGCAACTTCGGTTGGCAACGCGCTTGAGATTCTGCGCGGCATCGGCGACCTGACAACGGCAACCGGCAATCTGACGTTGCCCTTGCTCGGAGTTCTGTTGCTTGCTGCGATTCTCCATTCACTGCCGCCGAAATGGTTTGACCTTCCGGCGCTCTGGGTTTCACGCACACCATTCTGGTTGCAGGGTCTGGCGTTGGCCGGGCTCGTTCTCCTTATTCAAACGCTTGCGGGCCGTGGTTCCGCTCCATTTGTCTATGGCAATTTTTAGCGAGCAGGATAAAAACACGAAACCCGAGGGTGCCGAGGCGACCTCGCCTCGGCGCGCACGATTGAAGACCGCGCAGGCGCTCGTGGTGCTTGTTGCGGCGCTGCTCGCATGGCATGAATGGGGCAATCAAGCGCAGGGCATGGACTCGTCTATCTTGACGGCGACATTTAACTTGCATCTGCCCGCGCCTCCTGTCGAGATCAAGACGAGTAAAAGCGCAGGGCCGACAATCTCGGTCGGTGGTTCGCTCTCAGCGGAGTCGAAACTTTTGGTTGACAGCGCAAAAGAGATGGACAGTTTTTACGCGGCGCTGTGGAATCTTGAGCAATCGCCGAAGAGCGGCGTTGTGACCGTTCTTCACTATGGCGATTCGCCGACAACGGCCGACCTGATTACCGGCGATGTACGCGCGACGTTGCAGGACCGTTTTGGCGATGCAGGCCGCGGGTACACGCTCATCGCCAAGCCTTGGCCTTGGTATGGGCATCGCGGAGTCGAGGTTGGCGGCCACGGATGGCGCATCAAGACCGGCGTCGGACTGATGCGCGAAGGCGTCTACGGGCTCGGCGGCGCATCCTTCGAGGGCGAGGCTGGTGCCAGTTCGACATATAGGCTCACCGAAAGTCAGCAATCATCAGCCGATTTTGAGTATCTCTCCAAACCGAACGGCGGCAGCTTCACCGTTAGCGCGGATGGCGTTGAAGTGCAGAGTGTGCAAACAGCGGCCGATGAGACCAAGGTCGCGTCAACGCGCATCGAGCTTCCGGCAGGCACCAAGGCTGTTGAACTTCACGTCAGCTCGGGCACAGTGCAACTCTTCGGCGTGGATTTCCATCGCGGCCCTGGGCTCATCTATGACAGCCTAGGACTCAACGGTGCGACGACAAGTGTTCTCGCTCGCACGCAGCCACCAGTGCTGTGGAAGGACGAACTCGCCCACGCGCATCCGCAGCTCATCATCGTGAATTACGGTTCGAACGAAAGCAGCTTCGGCAGTTTTGTGCACAAGCTCTATGCCGACGAGTTGCGCCTGGCGATCGAACGCATTCGAAAACTTGCACCCGGTGTGCCCATCCTCATCATGAGCCCAATGGACCGCGGTGAGCGCCGGGGCCTCGACGAGATAAAGACAATGCCGACGATTCCGGAGATTGTCGAGATTCAGCGCAAGGTCGCAGCCGAGACGCACTGCGCGTTTTTTGACACCTATGACGCTATGGGCGGTGATGGAACAATCGCGCGCTGGTATGCGGCCAATCCGCGTTTGGTCACGGCTGACCTGTTGCATCCCACTCCGCAAGGTGCGGCGACGGTGGCGGGCTTTTTCGTTGATGAACTCTCACTGGGATACGATAGATGGAAGATGCGGCACGGGATTGGATTTTCAGCGGCCGCAATTGTTGCGCAAAAACTGGGCCGCTTCTCCTGCGCGCATGCGCGCCACGGTCGCGCACTCAAGGAACATCCGCAGCCGGCAAAACGCGAACACAAGGCAAGACGCAATCAATAGCAGAGGGACAGCTAAGTGATCATGAACGGCTCGGCGAATTCGCGCGGCATTGTAAGCGGAATATTATTGCGTGCATTGAGCTGTCTTTTGTTTTTCTCGTTCCTGCTCGTTGCCGTTGCGCCGCTCGGTGCGGTCACGCAGAAAAAGAAAAGCACTCACAGCTCTCACTCGCAGAGCTCAAAATCCAAAAGCAAAAAGAAGAGCCACGGCAAATGGCGTCGCCGCATCCATTGGCTTCCGGGGCCGCGCTTCAATGCAGTCAAGAAGACGCAGTTGGTCCAGGAGATGAACGACGAACTCACCGACTCGAATTCCGGTTCGCTAGTGTACGAGAAGGCTCTGAACAATTTCTTTGCCGCGCTGTTGAACCGTGCATCTGGCGAAGCGAGCCAGGACGGCAGCCATACCGTGCGTGTACTTCAGTTCGGCGACTCGCACACCGCAGCTGATGTCTTTACCGGTGAGGCACGGCGCATTCTTCAGGAGAAATTCGGCAACGGCGGCATTGGCTTTGCCTACGCAGGCCATCCGTTTGCAGGCTACCGAGTCTTCGGCGCATCGCACTCTGCGACCGATGGCTGGACGACATCCGGCAATCACTTCATGGATCTCGGCGATGCACGTACTGGTCTCGGCGGACTCAGCATCACGACAGACCGCGCCAATGAGAGCGTGACGCTCGACTCGCCCTGCACATCACTTGAACTTGAGTATCTGGTGCAGCCTGGAGGCGGAAGCATTCAGTTCACTGACAACGGCACGCTGGTGACAGAGATTGATACAGACGGCCAAAGCTACGAGCCCGGCAGCTTCAACTATCAGTGCCCGGTAGGTGACCATCACTTTGCCGTCACCACTGAGTCCAATCAACCGGTCACGCTGCTCGGTTGGATAGCGACCAAGCCCGGCATAACGTGGGAGTGCCTCGGCATCAACGGAGCGGAAGCGCCGCTCATTCTTAAATGGGACCAGGCTCTCTTTTCCAGTTATATCAAGTCCAACGACCCAGCGTTGATTGTGCTCGCCTATGGAACCAACGAAGCGGCCAGCAGCACATGGGATGAAGCGAGCTATGCAGCGCGCTTTACTCAGATCGTAGACACGCTCCACAGTTATGTTCCTGACGCATCAATTTTGGTCATTGGTCCTGCGGACCGCGCGACGGTTGTGCATCACAGTTGGCGGCCCTTCGGCGGAACAGACAAGATTGTCGCTGCGCAAAAAGCCGTGTGCGCGCGCCACAATTGCGCGTACTGGGATCAGCGCGAACGCATGGGCGGCTTCGGCTCCATGATGGATTGGGCCGGCATAGGCTGGGCGCAGGCCGACCACACGCACTTTACCAGCGAGGGCTATCGCGAACTCGCCGATGCATTGGTGCTCGATCTGATGAGCAGCTTCAACGAATACAAGGAACACGCCAGCGCGAAATTTGAAAATGCTGGCACTGATACAGTTCAAGGAAAGAACGAGGACAGGGAAGATGGAAGACAGAGAGAGAATTCTGAAGGTGCTCAACGCGGTCTCCGGTAAAGACCTGGCGCCGAGCGACGACGAGTCGCTGTTCACTTCGGGATTGTTGGATTCATTCGCGCTTGCGGATTTTGTCAGCGGGCTGGAGGACGAGTTCGGCGTGCGCATTCCAGACTCCGATCTCTCCGCGCGTAAATTCGATACCATCCAAAAAGTTAAAGAGTACCTCGCAGCCAAGCGCTGAGTGCGGAGAAATTTGATGGCATATCTTCGCGCATTTGGTTCGTGGTTGCCTGAGCGTATCGTGACGAACGAAGAGCTTGCGCCGCAACTCGGTTGCACGCCTGAGTGGATCCTTGAGATGAGCGGTATCCGCGAGCGGCGGTATGCTGCGGCGGATGAAAGTGTTGCAACGCTCGGACTGCGTGCTGCGGAAAAGTGCTTGAGCAATGCCGGGATTGCCGCGAGCGACATTGGATTTATTCTTGTTGCCAGCGGTTCGAGTGAACGCTTTTGCCCTGGTCCGGCTTCGGAGATTGCAGCAAAGCTTGGACTCACAGCGACTCCGGCGCTCGATATCCCCGTTGCAAGTGCAGGTTCTTTGATTGGCTTGGCGTTGGCCTCGCAGCTCGCACAACAGTATGGCCGTATGTTGGTCATCGGCGCTGAGGTGATGTCGCGCCGCGTTTCGCTCACACCTGAAGGGAAGAACACGGCAATTCTTTTTGGCGATGGGGCGGGCGCATGTTTGGTCGACGCGAATGAAGGGCAGCTGCGCATTGCGGACTCGCTGCTCTCAACAGATGGCAGCTCGGCGGAGATTCTTGCTGTTGAAAATGGTCAACTGCGTATGGAAGGTCAATCAGTGATTCTGCAAGCCGCGCGTAAGCTGCCGCGCGCTATTTCCGATCTGCTGGCGCGTAATTCAGTTGCTGCTGAGAGCGTGGAAAAGTTTCTGCTCCACCAGGCTAATTTGAATTTGATCACGCGGATCGCCGCATCGCTCAAAGCTCCGGCGGAAAAATTTTTCACAAATATTGACCGCTACGGCAACACTTCAGCAGCGTCGATGCTGATAGCAGCGGACGAATATTTTTCTGTGAATCCTGCGCACACTGGCCCTATCGTTTTTTCGGCGTTCGGAGCAGGAATTAATTGGGGCGCGTTGCTGGCGGTTCCTGTTTAAGAAGTGCCGCTGCTATTGCAGCTTGCCCGTAGCTCAAGCCACCATCACCGGGGCTGACGATGCGATGGGCAAGCACGGTGAAGCCTTCGGCTTCAAGCCCACGCCGCAATAATTTTGTGAACAGCCTATTGTGGAAGCAGCCGCCGGAGAGCGCGACGGTTTGAATTCCGGTTTTCTTTCGAGCTTGAACTGCGGCACGCACCCACGCGCGCGCCAGTCCTGCATGAAATCTCTCTGAGATTAGCGACGTGCTTGTTTCGTACTCAATCTCGTTCAATATCTCTTGCCACATCGGTGCAGCATCAATCAACAACGGCGCGCCATTCAGATTCTCGCGCAAATCAAATTCATAACCAGTTTCGTCTGTGTCGTCGCTCGCACAGCCTTCTAGTTCAACCGCTGCCTGTGCTTCGTAATCGACGGTGTGCCGCTTGAGCACGAGTGCAGCAACAGCATCGAACAACCGACCGCAACTTGAAGTTAGCGGAGTGTGGAGTTTCTTGTCGATCATCTGCTGCATCAACACGGCTTGCTTTTGGCTCAAGCCGAGCCTGCCAAGAATTTTCGGCGTTAAGTCGATTCCGCATGCGACCAGCGATCCCAGCGCCATGCGATTTGGCTCTTTGATGGCTGCCGTTGAGCCTGGCATCGGTACATAGGCGAGATGCGCAAAGCGTTCGAAACCAATGAGCGAAGCAATCAGCAACTCGCCGCCCCAAACTGCGCCGTCGGTGCCATAGCCGGTTCCATCAAGAGCCAGTCCTATAACTTGTCCAGTCACATCATGCTCTGCGATGCACGCGGCGATGTGCGCATGATGATGCTGCACGGCGATGCGAGGCAGTGGTTGCTCCAGCGTCCACTCGGTCGAGAGATACGCCGGATGCATATCGTGAACGATATGCACTGGCTCGATATCGAAGACCACCTTCAGATGCGCAAGGGCCTCCTCGAAAAATCTGAGGCCGGTCAGATTTTCAAGATCGCCGAGGTGCTGGCTTTGGTATGCGTGTTTGCCGCGCGCAAGCGTGAAGACATTTTTCAAGTGCCCACCAACGGCTAGCAGCGGCGGTGCGTCAACGGGTAACAGAATTGATAGCGGCACAAAACCACGCGCGCGACGGATCAACTGCGGCGCGCCGTCGACAATAGCCATCACCGAGTCGTCGCAACGTTGTAGGATCTCGCGATTGTGAATGAGGAAAACATCCGCAATCTCGCCCAGTCGCTGCCGCGCCTCATCATTGTCAATGGCTATCGGCTCTTCGCTCAGGTTCGCGCTGGTCATCACCAGCATCGGCAAGCGGTCATCGGCGAGCATCAGATGATGCAGCGGCGTGTAGGGCAAAAAGATCCCAAGCCACGGCAGGTTCGGCGCGACGTTCGGCGCGATACCGGAGTCTGCACGCATACGCACGAGAACAACCGGCCGCTCGACGCGAGTGAGCAATGCTTCTTCCTCGGGTGTGAGTTCGGCCAGCTCACGCGCGATAGCCAACGAGCGTACCATGATTGCCAATGGCTTGCCGTAGCGGTGCTTGCGTTCTCGGAGCAACTCAACGGCTTTCTCATTGCGTGGGTCAACAGCCAGATGAAATCCGCCGAGGCCTTTGACGGCTGCGATCTTTCCCTCAAGCAAAAAATCGATAACCGCACTGACCATGTCCGGCGAAGTTGTGGCGATAGGATTGTTCTTCGCATCCACGAGCGACAACTGCGGCCCACAGACCGGGCAGGCGTTGGGCTGCGCGTGGAAGCGACGATCGAGCGGCGAATCATATTCGTGCTGGCACTCGGGGCACATCTTGAAGACCGCCATCGAGGTCTGCGGACGGTCATAAGGAATGTGGCGCGTGATGGTGTAGCGCGGGCCGCAGTTTGTGCAGTTTAAAAATGGGTAACGATATCGCCGGTCATTCGGGTCCTGCAACTCGCGCAGGCAGTCATCGCAGGTTGCTGCATCGGCGGGGATGCCTGTGCTTGCCTGGCCGAGGTCGTTGCTCGCTTTGATGCAGAAGGTTCGTGTGGCTGGGTCAGAGAGAATCGGCGTCATCTCAGCACTCTCGACGCTATCGATTCGCGCAAGTGGAGGCTTCTCACTCTCTAACCGCAGCAAAAAACTCTTAATCTGTTGCGCTCCGCCTTCTACTTCAATAAAGACACCATCGCTGTCATTGCCGATGAAGCCGCTCAGATGCTCTTCAGTAGCCAGACGGAAAACTGTGGGACGAAAGCCGACGCCCTGCACAACTCCGCGCACGCGCAGTGAGACTCTGCGAATGTTTTTGCCTTCACGCGCGGCAGTTTGAGAGTGGGGCTTCATCCGTTTAACGGTTGGCTGTGGTCAATGCGGCCTCACGTGCCGCTTTCATCTTCTTCTCGAGCCATGCAATCCATGTATCCAATCCGCCCGCCGCGGTGGATGAGCAGCGGATGACTTCCATCGCCGGATGCACAGTGCGTGCGTTGGCCTCGGCTGCATCGGCATTGAAAGGCACATACGGCAGCAGGTCGATCTTGGTCATCAGGAAGAGTGAAGCCTTGTGAAAGATAGACGGATACTTGAGCGGTTTGTCCTCGCCTTCAGTCACGCTGAGCAGCACGATCTTCGATTCTTCGCCGAGGTCGTAGCTCGCCGGGCAAACAAGATTGCCGATGTTTTCAATCAACAGAATGTCAAGGTTCTCAAGCGTGCTGCCGAGTTCGGCAAGTTCTCCAAGCCCGCGATTGATCATGCGCCCGTCGAGGTGGCAGGTTCCGCCGGTGGTGATCTGGCGGACCGGAAATCCGTAGCGCGCCAGCCTGCGCGCGTCGTTGTCGGTCTGTATGTCGCCCGTAAGCACAGCAACCTTCGTAGTGGTTGGCAGTGATGAGAGAGTCCGCTCCAGCAACTCCGTCTTACCCGAGCCGGGCGAGGAGATGAAGTTCAAAACCAGCACACCGTGGGAGCGGAAGCGTTCACGCAGTTCCTCAGCGAGGCGCTGATTCTCATTGAGCACCTTTGTTTTCATCTCAACTTTTTCCATCATCGACCTCCAGGTATTCAATATCGAGTTCGTCGCCGCCAAGCGGAATAGCATCGCTTGAGCCGCACTGGGGACAAGGGGTGTCCAGCGCGGTGAGCTTATAACGATGGTCGCACATCAGGCACTGGCGTTCGGCCTCGGTGATGTTGATGTCGAGCCTCATGCCATCCAGTGGCGTGTCTTTGATGCTGGCTTCGAATCCAAAGCGCAGCGCCTCTGCATCCACAGCAGCAAGCGCGCCGATGCGCAGGCCAATAGCTTCAGCACGCGCGCCGGGGCGGCTTTTCATCTCATGCTCTATGATCTCGATGATCGACTGCGCCAAAGATAGTTCGTGCATTTTGTTGCCCTTCAGCAGATGCGCGGCAGTTGATCGCCAGCCAACATATCCACAATTCGTTCTGTTCCAAGTGAGGTGCGCATCGTAACCCGACCGGGATGCTGATCGGTGACCTTGCCGATGATGCGTGCATCGGCGCTAACGGCGTAGCTGCGCAGAATTTCTAGCGCGGCCTCAGCCCACTCCGGAGGAACAAATGCGATGAGCTTGCCCTCGTTTGCGACGTAAAGCGGGTCGAGGCCGAAAAGCTCGCAGGCTCCTCGGACGCTTTCGCGCACCGGGATGTCGCGCTCGACAAGTTCCATGCCGGTCTTCGATGTTGCTGCCATCTCGTTGAGTGCGGAAGAAAGCCCGCCGCGTGTCAGGTCGCGCATGGCGTGCAGGTTGGGTACGCTTTTGACCAGCGCCTGGCAGATCTCAAGCAACGATGCGGCATCGCTCTTCAGGTCGCCGTCGAGTTCCATCCCTTCGCGCTGCGTGAGGATGGTGATGCCGTGGTCGCCCAGTGGGCCGGAAAGAATGATGGCGTCGCCCGGCTCAACGCGAGCCGCGCCTAACTGAATTTGAGAAGAGATGAAGCCGATGCCGGTGGTGTTGATGAA
>CAIMNN010000564.1 GCA_903842845.1 uncultured Acidobacteriaceae bacterium
CACGCGCGGTCGATCTCTTCGTAGCCCGCGTCGTTAGCCTTACGGAACGTGCGGAAAGCTTCTTCGCTCTGCCAGCGGTCGATTGTCAGATAGCGTCCGGCGATGTACGCGTCCTTCAGCAGCTCCGTGCCGATGTAATCCGGCGACTTCGCGAAGAGCTCGGCCCACTTGCCCTCGGCGTTATAAGCCGCTTCAAAGGCCGCGACCTTCTCCTCCGCAACTTCGAACTCCCAGACGACGACGAACATCCTGACTCCTCACTATCATCCTAACCCAATCCAAAAGAGAACCCCATCCTTGCGGATGGGGTTCTTCCGGTTGTCCTGCTTAATGGTTTAAACAAACCCGAGGTTCACGGTGCTGAAGTTCCCTATCACCGGCAGAACCGTAGCAAGGTTCGCGGCCGGCACGCCGAACCACTCGGCCAATGTCGCCGCGTACTGCGAGTTTGAAGTCGTCGGAATCCAGCGGCCGTTTACATCGGAGTCATTCGGTCCGCCAAGCGCCAGTGTGGGGAAGTTGCCGTAGATCTGACCGCCCTTTACCGCGCCGCCAAGCACGATGTGGTGCGAACCCCAGGCGTGGTCGCTGCCATTGTTCGAGTTCGGCTGGAAAGTACGACTGAAATCCGACATTGTGAAGGCCGTCACCGAGTTCTGCACGCCCAGCTCGACGGTTGCATTGTAAAAAGCGTTCAATGCCTGCGAGAGCTGCTGAAGCAGATAGCCCTGCTGGTCAAGTTGGTCGGCGTGGGTGTCAAAGTTGCCGACGCCGGCAAAGAATATCTGCCGCTTGATGCCGAGCGCCGCACGCGCCTCGATCATCTGCGCCACCTGATACAACTGTTCGGCCAGATAGTTGTTCTGCGGGAAGACTGTGTGTAACGGCGGCAAGGAACCAAGCGCGCCGCCCAGCACCTTGGCGTATGTGAAGGCGTTGGTCGTAATCACGTCATCGGCCTGCACCAGCGAGAGGCCTGTGTTCATCGTCAACAACTTCTGCGCAGCCAGTTGGCGGCTGTCACACTGCGCGCCTTCAGAGCAGTATGGGTTGCCCGTGTTGCCCGGTGAGATCGAAAGCGGACTTGTCTCGTTGCCATTGCAAAAGAGCGTGTCGCCGCTGACCGAGGTGATCATGGGAATCGTTGCGCTGACGTTGTAGGTCGGCGTCAGCATATCGGCGATGCGCCCCGCCCAGCCGCTTGGCGTGGCTGCGCTCGGGCCCGCGTTCTGCCATTCAAGCTGCTGGTCCGGATGCGAGAAGAGATTGCTCGGCGCCGCTGCACCCGACTGATACTGAGCCTGCGTCAACGGCTCGATGAGCGTGCCCACATTGGCCACAAACGCGGCATGATTGTTATTGAAGAGCGAGCGCAGCTCCGGCATCGCAGGATGCAGCGCAAAGTTGGGTGCGGGCGACAACTGCAACAAAGAGTTCTGCGCCAAAGCCAGCGGCCCGCGCACCGCAGCGTAGTTCGTATATCCGCTATGGTCAAAGGGAACCAACGTGTTGTTGGCGTCGTTGCCGCCGAACAAAAACACGCAGACCAGCGCCTTGTAATCCTGCGGGCCCTGCGCCAGCGCGTTGAGCGCGCCGAACTGGCGCAGCCCGAGGAGTGAACCCGCGGCTGCCATGCCTGCCGTTGCCGCAAATGAGCGTCTTGTTATCTTCATAAGGTCTCCAATCCATTCCTCTGTTTAGTGCAGGATCTTGTACTGCGATGAGGTCACTACTAGAAAGATTGCAACTCGCACCTGCTGGTCCGCGCTCATCCCTGTGATCGTATTCACTATCTCAGTTTTCATGTCGGCGGGCATCTGGTTGTGCATGAACATTACGCTCAGAGCATCCACCATCTTCGCCGGGCTCTTCTGAGCAAGCCGGCCCAGCGTGCTGGACGCACTCAGGTCGATGTTGATCCCCGATACATAGTTCCCGACCATATAGTCGGCCAGGTTCGCCCGCAGAATCGAAGACGCCGTGTTCTCCAACTGGAACTCAGGTGCATTCAACCGCGCATGCGGGATCACATATTGCGGCGAAAAGAAGTTGAAGACACTCGGCGAGGCATAGGGTTCCTGGTTTATGTATGCCGAGAGCTCTGAAAGCACAAAGTACGAGCCCGTCGGGTCAGTGTTGTGGAATCCGATAGTGCGATAGAAGTTCGCCACCCAAAGGATGGGCTCGCGCAGGTGCCCACCGTCGAGTGCAGGGTTGGTGTCTCCGGCGCGGGCCTCCGGGTCTTCTAGAATGGCGCGGACGACAGCCCACATATTGCCACGCATGCCGCGACCATCATTGACAAAGACATGCACCACACGCTTTACATAGGCCGGGCTTGGACGGCTCGTCACAAGATGCTGGATCAACTGTTTGCAGATGAACGGGCCGACGTTGGGATGATTAAAAATATTACGGATGGCGCCGTTCAGGTCCTCACTGGCGCTTTGGCCGGCCGGCAATACTGTGCCGCCCAAGAGCGTCTTCGAGCTGGTGTCATGCGCCCACGCAACCGGAACCATCGGATGGTAGAAGTTCGGATCCCAGTTCGGGTAAAAATCCGGTGTGCTGTTGTCCGGCAGCGCATACGTCCAGCCCGTAAAAGCCCTGGCAAAGGCCTGCACCTGTTCCTGGGTGTAATTCGGAATCGGGTTGCCGTTCGCATCAAGGATCAATGTTCCATCATCGTGCAACCGGTTAATGCCGATCGAGAAGAGCTGCATCAGTTCGCGCGCGTAGTTCTCGTTTGCTATCTGCCCTTCCGGGGCCGCGGCGCTGTTCAGCATGTTCAGATAAGCGCCCATCCCCGGCGAGAGCGTTACATCCTGCATGATGTCGTTGTAATTCCGGAAGGCATCGCGCGCAAGCATGTTGTGGTAAGCAGTGATTGCACGCGCATCCACCGAGTCGCTCGATATGACGAAGATCTGGCTCAGTGCAAAAGCCACACGCTGACGAAGCTGGTCCTGTCCGGTCATCGCTGCCTGCCACCACTCCGACTCCTCGCAGGGGATGAAAGAGTTGTCCGCTGCGCACTGCGGCGGCAGCGGGTACGGGATCGGGGCCAACTGCGATGGTTTGGTGTGGAACTGCTGCTGCAAGTAGCCGTCCACACCCAGCGTACGCACCGTTTCAATATCTGTGGCGGTCGGCCCGAATGTCGACTGGTCCAGCAATCGTGTCGCTGTTTCTATGCTGGCCAAATAAACCTTCAATGTGGCCGGTGCCGAACGTGCTCCGCTTCCGGCGTCAGCAACCCGCACAGCGGCTCTAGTTTGCAGCGTTACATCGGCTGTCAGCAACTCAGACGACTGAAAATGTGTCGGCACAGTCACTCCGCCCAGTTCGATCACTGATTCCGGGGCAAAGCCTGTGCCTTCCACCTCAAGCTTGTACTGCTCGCCCTGGACGAGCGTTGCGCTCGCTGCCGTAATCTGGGGGGCCTTCACAGCAACGCTCTTCGTCTGGCTCATGGCACAGAAAGATGCCAAAAAACAAACAGCGACAAGCACAAGGTGCCAATGCATCCCTACCTGCCGCCGCGTCAACTTATCCGTATTAATTCTCATTGCATGCCTCCATGCAAGCGAGTTGTAGATTTCTGGTTGTACACTTGCCGCTTTTGATATTGCCTTAACATCGCACCACTTTTAGGGTGCGCAAGCCGACCACTACTGAGATATGGAAAGCTTACCCCTCTTTCGACTGCGGCGGGCAGAAAGCGTCTACTTTGCGATGTGAATTTTTGTTGACCTTTAACTTAATTCCGCTAATTTTCCCAAAATGGTTGTGATGCAAGGGGGCCATCGCGCAAAAAATCTGCCCGATAACACGTAATATGAATCGAATTCAATTACCGCTTTAGTAAATCGATGGGCTGCGTGAAATCCGTCACGCGGAAATACTTTGCAAGTTCCGGATGCTGCCGCTCAAACTCTTTGAACATCAACCACGCAACGCGGCGGTAGCTGAAGTGCCCGGCTGGGCCAGAACGCAGCTCGGTGATGTACTGCGCCTCTGCATAATCCATCTTGAAGAGGCTGCGAATTTTAGTCGCCAGAGGCAGCACATACTTCGCTGTCTCGGCCGCTTCGGGCGCTTGACCAGCCGCGATGCGCGTGCTGGCCGCATGCGCCGAGTTGAGCGCAGCAACAAACTGCGCCTTCACGCCCGCCGCTTCAAGAATGTCGCCCTCGCCGAGGTCGCCCGAATCGGGCAGCTCGTAGCCGTGAACGGTCGTCATCCCCTGTATTATCTGCGTGCAGCGGCGGTGGCGGTGCATATCGCGGAAGCCGCCGACGTCCATCAGGATGTCGAAGCGTAGTGCTGCTCCTGCATGGAAGGCGCGCAAAGCTTCATCGTGACGGCCGCGATGCTTGAGGCCCAGCTCGACGAGCTCTGCGACGCGCGCCGCAGAGAGGCCTGCGAC
>CAIMNN010000565.1 GCA_903842845.1 uncultured Acidobacteriaceae bacterium
GGATGTTGCGCCGAAGATGTGCGCCGACTGCCAGCGCCGCGCCGAGACGAATCCGCTGCGCGTGCTCGATTGCAAGGTTCCCGACGACCAGCCGTACATCGACGCGCTTCCGAAGATAGCCGACTCGCTCGACGAAGAATCAAAGGCCCACTTCGCCGCCGTCACAGCTGCGCTGGATGCTGCCAACGTGCCTTACACGCGCAACCAGCGCCTCGTCCGCGGCCTCGACTACTACACTCGCACCACCTTTGAGTTCACGCACGGAGGACTCGGTGCGCAGAACGCGCTGCTCGGCGGCGGACGCTACGACGGCCTCAGCGAAGCCATCGGCGGCCCTCGCGCCCCCGGCATCGGCTTCGCCATCGGTGAAGACCGGCTTGTACTTACGTTGCTCGCGCAGGAAGAATCGGCGGCGGCTGCGGAAAAGGCCGACGTCTTTGTTGCCCCGCTCGGCCCTGAAATCAACCCGGCCGCCCTCGCCATTGCGCGCGAACTCCGCCGTGCAGGCCTCCGCGTCGAGCTCGGCGAAGGAACGTTCAGATTGAAGAAATCCTTTGAAATCGCCGATAAACAGGCTCGTAACATCCTCATCCTCGGCGAGGATGAGCTCAAATCCGGTATTCTGACAGTGAAGAACTTCTCAACCGGCGAGCAGACGAAGGTCGCGCGCGCCGATATGGGCGAATACCTCAGAAAGGTTTAATCGATGATCTTATCCAACTTTTTCGCTGGTTTCGATTGGAAAAACACGGCTGAACTCATTGGTACGGCAATTGCTCTTGCTACCTTGATCAAAGGCACTCTTGAGTACATCAAACAAGGTGCAGTAAAGCGCGCCGAACTCTTTCTTGAAATGCGTGAGAAGTACACAAAATTCTTCTATCTCTTTGACATGCTCGACCATCAGGACTCTGAAGAAGGTTGCAACAAGCTTCGCGCACTTCAATTTGAAGAAAAACTCAGATTCCTAGGTTTCTACGAAGAGTTGGCGCTCATGATCGAAAGCGGCCTCATCCGACGCAGCGTTGCTCACTATATGTTCGGGTATTACGCCATCGTATGCTGGAGATCTGACCATTTTTGGAATGAGGAAGATCGGCATGATCCTTACTGGCGACTTTTTAGTTTGCTCGTTGAGCGGTGGTTGAATGAAGAGCAGAACTTTCTGCCTCGCACATACAACCCCAAGGACTACCAACTGTAGGGAATTAACAACTTCGATTCATTGCGAGGAACAAAACTCAGTGCTTGATTTTTTAGGGACTCTTGAACGCACGCATCGGTGCGGAGAGCTGCGCGCTTCTGACGCCGGCAAAGAAGTTGTCATCATGGGTTGGGTCAACCGCCGTCGTGACCACGGCAACCTCATCTTTCTTGACGTGCGCGACCGCTCTGGCATCATCCAGGTGGTGCTTGACAAAGAGCTCGTCCCCGAGGGCCACGCCAAGGGCGAGCAGGTCCGCCCCGAGTACGTCGTCGCCGCCGTCGGCAAGCTACGCCTGCGCGCCAAAGACGCCATCAACCCCAAGATGCCCACCGGCGAAGTTGAGCTCGAGACGACGAAGCTCCTCGTCTTGAACGACACCAAGCTCGCGCCCTTCTCGCCTGCTGATGAGGCGATCGCGAACGAAGAGGTTCGCCTCAAGTTCCGTTACGTCGACCTGCGCCGCCACGAGATGCAGCGCAACTTCCGTCTGCGCCATGACATCACACTCGCTATCCGCGAGAGCTTGAGCCGGCAAGGTTTTCTCGAGATAGAAACGCCCATTCTCTGCAAGTCCACGCCGGAAGGCGCGCGCGACTTTCTTGTTCCCAGCCGCGTTCACGCCGGCGAGTTCTACGCGCTGCCGCAGTCGCCGCAGATATTCAAACAGCTGCTCATGATCTCCGGCTTCGACCGATACTTCCAGATAGCCCGCTGCTTCCGAGATGAGGACCTCCGCGCCGACCGCCAGCTTGAGTTCACGCAGGTCGATCTTGAAATGAGCTTCCCGCGTCAGGACTCTGTCTTCGCCGTCGTTGAGGACTTCCTCACCTCCGGCTTCGCCGCTGCCGGCATCACGCTGCCCAAGCCATTCCCGCGCATCACCTACGACGAGAGCATGCGCCTCTACGGCAGTGATAAGCCCGACATGCGCCTGCCCGGGCTCACCGACGTCCGCGCAGCGTTTGCCGACGCCGACCTCGACTCGCTCAAGTTCGACCCCGCGCTGCCGGTCATCGCGCTGCGCATTCCCAATGTTGGCGAGCTCAGCCGCAAAGAGCGCGAAGACAACCACCCACTCTTCGATGAGAAGAAGGGCGCGAAGTTTATTGACGACTTCAAGCGCCTCGCCAAAAGCTTTCCGGCGGCCGTCGACAAGATCCGCGAACTCACAGGAGCGCAGGAGGCCGACTTCGTCATCATCGTCGCCGGCGACCCGGCGCACCACATTCAGGCCAGCGACACCAAGTTCCCCGGCCGCCTCTCCGAGCGCGAGATAGCTGTCTTCTCGGCTGCGGGCAACTTCCGCGTTGAGCTTTCGAAAAAATATGCGGACCGGCACGGCGCATTCAAGGTCACCGACGAGGTTGTCGTTGCCGCTGCCGCCAACTCTGAGGCAGACGTGAAGCCCGGCCCGCTCGATGGCGCACAGGCCTTCCAACCCATTTGGGTCACCGACTTCCCGATGTTCGAGTACGACGCCGAGCACAAGCAGTGGATGCCCGCGCACCATCCGTTCACGTCTCCGCATGAATCTGACATGGCCAACCTGCTGACCGACCCGGCGAGCGTTCGCGCCAACTGCTATGACCTCGCGATGAACGGACTGGAGCTTGGGTCAGGTTCAATACGAATCCACAGCCAGGACGTGCAGAAGCAGATATTCACTTCGCTGAAAATTTCAGAAGAAGAGGCCAAGGCCCGCTTCGGCTTCTTCCTGGACGCGCTTGAGTACGGCACACCTCCGCACGGGGGGCATCGCGCTGGGGCTTGACCGCATCGTCATGCTGCTTGCCGGCGCAACCAGCCTGCGCGAGGTTATTGCCTTCCCGAAGAC
>CAIMNN010000566.1 GCA_903842845.1 uncultured Acidobacteriaceae bacterium
ATCACCTTCCTGATCGAGCACCATGTGCAAGGGAATGCCCGGTTCGCGGTCGGCGGCCAGCTGACGCAACTCGTTAAGCATAGCGGCATACTGCTCGGGCGAGATCCAGTGCGCCACGCCTTGTTTTACGATCTTCTGCATGGAAGGAACGAAGCCGCCGGGCATCTTCATCTTGACTGCCTTATCGTCGCTGAAATAACCGAAACAGCGTGCAAAGCATGAAAGCCGGACACCGCCGCAATGATAGCGCGTGATCGCTTCCCTCAAGTCATTGGTGATCATTGAGCCGGACGTTCCGATGACCACGCACTGGCCGACCTTCTGCTCCAGTGACATTTTGGCCAGCAGGTCTTCGACAAATTTCTTCTTGTTCGTTTTCATTCAACAGACTCCTTTTTTAAGATCTCATCTAACGGCGTTCTCCGCCGGAGCATTTCCCGCAAATTAACGCGCAGCACTCCTGTGTTGTCCGGACAGCGGGGGTAGTAGCCCAATCGATTCATAATTATTAGGATAGCGGGTTGTTTTTTTAATTCAATTGAAAACTATTAAAAAAATAATATATATATTGGGCGTATTATTAATGAATGTCACAGAAGGAATTAGCGCAATGGCAAAGAGGATTTCTCAGAATCAGATCGCCAAAGAACTCGGGGTTTCTCAATCGTTGGTTTCTCTGGTGTTAAACGGGCGCCGGGAAGGTGTCGCGGAGGAGTCGTATAAAATGATTTGGTCGGAGGCTGTCAAGCAAGGCTATGTGCCGCGCGGGATGCAGCCGATCCACGCGCCGGATGTGCAGCATAGTTATGTCGGGCTGGTGATGCGGGCCGGGCTGGAGCTGGCGGCCCAGAGTAATACGTTCAGCCATGTGCGGCAGGGGATGTATAAAGTGTTGCAGGAATCGCATATCAGCATGGCCTTTCTGGGCGGAGAGGGCGACCTGGACGAGAAAGAGCTTTTCGATCTGCTAAGCCGCCGCGATCCGTTGCTGGGGATTGTTGTTCTGGGCGAGGTGAAGGAGACGTTTTTGCGGGCTCTTGGAGAGTTTGGCATGAAGCTGGTTAGTGTCTACGCAAGCTCGCCGGGACTTTGTCACTCCATTGTACCGAACGACAAACAATCCGTGGAACAGTTGACGGATCATTTGGTCAAGCTGGGCCATACAAAGTTTGCGTGGCTTGGGGGTAACTCCAACCTGAAACACAATCAGACGCGATTTGCCGCGCTTAAAGAGCGCTTGGCCTCCCGGGGCATACTGATGGATGAGCGTTATGCTGTGAATGCTGAGCAAGGCGAGCGTCAGGACGGATTCGACTGCACGGAGGAGCTGCTGCGCCGGGCTAAGGGCCGGGATATGCCGACGGCGTGGATATGCCATAATGGATTAATAGCTCGCGGCAGCCTCCAGTTCGCCTTTCTGCGGGGGATTAAGGTTCCCGCCGAAGTCAGCATAGCGGCAATTGACTGGACTCGGGCCACTAAAGAAATACACCCCTATCTGACTTGTGCGGCCAGTGACCCCGAATTGATCGGTGAGGAGGTTGCACAACTGTTATGCGCACCGCGCGAGG
>CAIMNN010000567.1 GCA_903842845.1 uncultured Acidobacteriaceae bacterium
AATCGTGAACTCCGGCGGCAAGTGTTCCGCGTTCGCCGTCATGTACGCGTTCACCCCACGCGCATACGCTTCCATCCGAGCCCGCTCGTCCGGCGGCAACTGCCCATAAACCCGCAGCGCAGTCTGACGCATGCGCAGCACCCGCTGCATCTTGTCGTGCTCCACCAGTGCCGGCCCCAAAATCTCTGCCAGCTCGCCGCTCGAGACGCGCCGGTAAATATCCATCTGCCACAATCGGTCCGATGCGGTTACATACCCCTGCGCAAAAAACAGATCCGCCTCATTCGCCGCAACAATATGCGGAACCCCATGCGCATCCCGACGCACCGTCACCGCCGCGCTCAACCCACTCGCATGAACGTCACCATCCATCTGCGGCAGCGCTGCCTTCGTCACCGAGCGCAGATACAACAAACCCGCCGCGCCACCAATGACCACAATCACGATCAAAACCAGAAAAAGTATCCCCAGCCACTTCAGCGAGCGGCGGAGCCAGCGTGTTTGCAATGTTTTTGGAGTACCAGTTGTATCCGGCATATCTATTTACAGAATAACTGCTCTGCTTTGTTGGTTGATGAAAACTCCGTCACCAAAACTCTGCCTCAAAATAACTGAGGCACAGCCCGCAAAGACTGTGCCTCAGTTTGTCCTGGTTGTCCGTCGTTTACGCCGCGCTTTCCTCAGTCGCCGACAGTGCATTCTTCCTTCTGCCCCAAACCGCATATAACACAGCCAAAATCACCACCAGCAGTGGAATTATCAGAACACTTCCCTCCGGTCCATCTGCGCCGCCGCTCAACAACTCATTCCCCATCGGGCTCACGCTCAAAAAGTGTCCAGCCGCCGGGTTGCCGCTGTCCGCCGCGCCGTAAAAATACGTCAATCCCCAATCCCACGCCGCATGGAACCCTATCGCCCACCACACCGACCCGGTGTAATAAATTCCCACGCAGAAGATGAACCCGATCGCGCCCGCCGAAAATATGCCAATCCAGTTCTCGCCGCCGTTGCCCGTGTGCACCAGACCAAACAGCGTCGACCCGATCCAGGCCGCATACCAGAACCCGCGCCCTTCGCTCTTGCGCGCTATCAGCGTCACGCAAAACACCAGCCCCAGCCCGAACAGCAGATACACGCCCATCATCGGGTTGCCCGTCAGCCAGTGCACTACCGACTGCCCCGCCTTCCCAGCATCATGCGACTTCGACAGCACTCCCAAAAAATTTGTCAGGCACAGAATCCCGTCTATCACCACAAATGTGATCAGCGCCGTCATAAACGTGAACGACTCCGAAAACACCTTCTGCAAAAAGCAGCGGAACATCCCCTCTTCATTGAACCCCACGAGCAGGAACGCCACACCCCACAGCGCCGCATACTTTGCAATATCAAACCCCGTCAGGTCGCCTCCGCCAAACTTCAGCAGTCCGCCCGCATACAAAATCCCAATCATCCCCGATACCGCCGCAAACCCGCCCAGCAGCCCTATCGCCAAATGCCAAAGCAGCCGCTTGTCCGCAATGTTGTACGCGTCAAACCGGTGACGGTTGATCTTCGCCAGCAGCCACGCCGACCCGGCCATCGCCGGAACCATCATCATCAAATTCACTATCGTGTGCAGCGCCGTAAAGCTGGTGTCGCTGCCCGTCAAATGCAGCAGGCTGTAGATCATCCCCAGCAGCGCCATGAACAGCCCCGTGAACATGAAAAACAAAAACACCGTCCACCCGAACCGCAACCCATGCGCGCCCAGGAACAACCAGCTCATCGCCCGTACCATCGCGTTCGGACGCTTCTCCACCACCGTCTCCACACTCACCTCAGGTACACCATTCACTTCAGGCTCCATCTCGTCTCCCTCATCCCGCGCACTCCGGCGCTATCAAATGTTTTCGCTTCAGTTGGATTCTATTTCAATCTACATACGCACGCACCCTCAATTTTGTTCCGCCTTGACATAGGAGGTCCAACCCATCATCCTTATCTATTCCGGCCAATTTTCAGCCGAACACTTCCCCAGGGGGCCTCACCTTTGCTCGTTCGCGTCTTCTACCACGACAAGTGCTTCGACGGAGCCTGCTCCGCTTCCATCTTCACTCGCTTCCACCGCGAATGTATCGCCCCCCGCCTCAACCTCGACCCCGCCAACATCCAATACCAATACCACGGCCTCGTCCACCGCGCCGGTGCACTCTTCGACGAATCCACCTTCGCCCCCGCACCCTCCACTCCCACCCAAAACGCCATCGTCGACTTCAAATACTCACCATCCCCCAACCTCACCTGGTGGTTCGACCACCACCTCTCCGCCTTCCTCACTCCCGCTGACCGCGCTCACTTCGACCGCTCCCAGCTCTCCCCCACCGGCCAGCCACTCCCGCCCGCCCAACTCACCAAATTCGTTGACACCTCCTACACCTCCTGCACCTCCTACATCGCCCACATCGCCCAAACCCACTTCGGCTTCAACACCGCCCCCCTCGCCGACCTCATCCACTGGGCCAACATCGTCGACGGCGCTCTCTACGCCTCCCCCACCGCCGCCGTTGAAATGGCCGAGCCCGCCATGAAGCTCACCCTCATCATCGAGTCCACACAAGACCCCGCCTTCATCCCCCGACTCATCCCCCTCCTCACCTCGCTCCCACTCGCCGACGTACTCGCCCAACCCTTCGTCGCCCCGCTCCTCCCCCCACTCCTCCAGCACCACCAGTTCGCCATCAACCTCATCCGCCAGCGCGCCCAGCTCCACCAGGGAACCATCTTCTTCGACATCACCGACCACCCCATGGAAGGCTTCAACAAGTTCATCCCCTATTACCTCCACCCCGACGCCGTCTACTCCATCGGACTCTCCAAGTCCTCCTTCCGCACCAAGGTCGCCGTCGGAACCAACCCCTGGACCAAGATCCCCCCCGCCAACCTAGTCAACCTCGCCCAGATCTGCGAGCGCTACGGCGGCGGAGGACACGCAAGAGTTGGAGCGATCAGCTTTCCGCCCGATCAGGAAGAGGCTGCCCGCAAAGCCGCGTTGGAGATTGTGACGGAGCTTAGAGGGCAGAAGCCGTAGGGTGTCACAGTTTCACAGTAGCTGGATTTTTAGGAATTTTGGGGGATTTTTGTGTGGCAAGTTAAGCTTTATCAGATAGTTAGAGGGGTTGTCACAGTTTCACAGCCGATTTTTTGAAAAATTAAAGTTATTTTTGAAGGTTGTTGGTGGTGGATATTATTGAGGAATCAATGGTTAGGTTGTTCCAGAGAGTAAAGCTGTTTACCACACAGTCAACAATCTTTCAAACAAGTTCTCAATTTCAGTTCGCAGTTCTGAGTTCTGCATTTATGCAGAGGAGGTTCATGAATCCATTGTGCGGCAAATGAAGGTAATAATCTGCAACCCCTGCGGTGGGGCAGTCGCGCTATCGCGCAAAAGCTTTGTAACAAGGCACGACTTCAGTCGGGCCATTACGCAAGCCCACCTCAAGAAGAAGACGGGCGCGGTGAAAGCTGCATGCTTCTCCACACCTATAGGTCTTGGAAACCCACCCTTCACTAGAAACAAG
>CAIMNN010000568.1 GCA_903842845.1 uncultured Acidobacteriaceae bacterium
CACTCGCATCACGGGCACGTTCACTAAAATTTTCGGAGGTTGTTCAACGTCATGATGAAATCACCGAGGTATTTCCCTGCTTTGTGGTTGGCTGTTGGCTTTCTGTGCGTGCTGCCGCTTGCGACGCAAGAAAAGAAGGATGCAGCGCCGGAGCAACCCGAAGCGCAGTTGACCGCCGCGCAGCTTGATGCGTTGAGCGGGCAGTACGCCGACAAGAATGAGCCGGATGAGCCGGCAAACTTTTCTGCGCGTGACGGCAAGCTTTATCTCGAGAGCTATCGCACACCGCCGGTGGCTTTGAAGGCCCTCTCTGCAACGGAATTTGAGATCACGCAATACAAAGTGAAGATTAAATTCACACTCGATGCGAGCGGTCGCGGCGAATCGGAAGTGATAGAGTCCGCGCCGGACCGGTTGATGCAACTCGTCGGCCCGCCGCAACACTACGAGTTCCCCGAGTACACGCGCAGCGAAGCGATGATTCCGATGCGCGATGGCGTGAAGTTGTACGTTGTTATCCTTGCACCGAAGGCCGGAACGCCACTTGTGGCCAAGCCAATGCCGATCATCCTGGAGCGAACACCGTATGGCGCAGGAGAGTTTGATGCCAATTCCGTAGTGGGTTTCCGGCCGGAGCTGGCGCGTGCCGGCTACATCTTCGTGATTGGCGATATACGCGGCCGCTACAAGAGCGAAGGCGAGTTCCGTTTGAACGCGCCACTCTCACTCGACCACACAAATCCGAAGAACGTTGACGAGAGCACGGACGCTTACGACACCGTTGCGTGGCTGATTAAAAATGTGGCCAACAATAACGGCCGCGTCGGCGTGGTTGGCACAAGTTATGACGGCTTCACTGCAACCGAGGCCGGCATTGATCCGCATCCGGCGGTGAAGGCCATTAGCCCGCAGGCGCCGATGATCGATGCGTGGATGGGCGATGACTTCTTCCACAACGGCGCGTTCCGCCAGAGCTACGGCTACGATTACGCGATCCTGACCGAGCTGACCAAGGAGAACAGCGAAGTGGATTACGGCAAAGACAAGGACGGCAAGCCGAAGGACGGGTACGACTTTTTCCTTGAGCGCGGTTCGTTTGAGCAGAATGTGAAGGCTTCGGGAATTCGTATGTTGCCGTCGTGGGAGCACTTCATCGAGCATCCTGCGTACGACGAAATCTGGAAGACACGCGGCGTACAAAACACGCTGACCAAGCTGACAGTGCCAACGCTGAGCGTCGGCGGCTACTACGACCAGGAAGATATGTACGGTCCGCAGGAGGAGTACGCAACGCTTGAGCCGCTCGACACGGCGAAGATAAATTTCCTCGCGCTGGGTCCGTGGTGCCATGGTTGCTGGGCGATGACCACTCGCCACTTCGGCGCGCTGCAATATGGTGAGCCAATCGGGCTTGAGTTCCGCAGAGACATCGAAGCGAAGTTTTTTGCGAAGTATCTGAAGGACGAGCCGGGCTTTGATGTTGATGACACGGCGAGCTTCCAGACAGGTTCGAATACATGGAAGCGCTACTCGCACTTCCCGCCGATCGAGGCGACCGAGATGCCGCTGCACATGCAGGGCGACGGCAAGGCAAGCTGGAGCGAACCGAAGTCGGAGATGAAGACGAGCTACGAGAGCGACCCGGCGAATCCGGTTCCGTATCGCGAGCGGCCGATCCAGGTGACCTACGGGCCTGGTTCGAAGTGGCGTACATGGATGATTGCTGACCAGCGCTTTGTGGATGGACGCAAAGATGTCGCCGTATGGAAACTGCCGGTGCTGAAGAAGGACCTGGCAGTGACCGGTGATGTAATCGCCGACCTCTTCGTTTCAACGACCGGTTCCGACACCGATATCGTCGTCAAGCTCATCGACGAGTATCCGGCAGACGATGCTGACCCGACGATGCGCGGTTACGAGCTGATGACAAACGCGGAGATATTCCGCGGGCGTTACCTGCAAAGTTTTGAGAAGCCCGCGCCGCTGCGGCCCGGTTCGGTACATGAGTTCAAATACAGCCTGCACGGTGTGGACCATGTCTTCAAGGCCGGCCATACGGTGATGGTCGAAGTGCAGAGCACATGGTTCCCGCTCTATGACCGCAATCCGCAGACATTTGTGCCCAACATCATGAAGGCAAAGCCGGAGGATTACAAAGCGGCGACCATCACGATTCTGTCCGATCCCGGGCACGATTCAAGCGTCATTCTGCCGGTGATGAACAGCTGCGACCATGTTGAGTGCTTTTAAATTTCTCTGATGACCGATGTTGTCGGTGGGGCTGGTTCAATCTCCGGCTCCGCCGATGATGGCAATATGAAACATATAACTTTGTTCGATGGAACCCTCATTGCTGCGCACATGCGTGGCGCTCTCGATATTGACATTCCGGAACAACCGGATTTCTGGAAGCGGCTTAAAGACCGCATCTTTGCCACCGACCTGCTGAGCGACATCGAGACGCTCCGCCATTTGAATGGCAGCACGCGTTTGCGTGCATGGCGCGTCTGGTTGCGCTAAAATATTCATATGGTCATTCGCCTGTCTATCTCGGCGCTTTTCTAGCGGCTCCCGCCGCCCTGACCTTTCTGTGCCCGAAATTTCCTTTCAAATTCAATTAGAAAATGCTCATTCGCTTTGCGAGTGAGCCGCAACACTTTGGAGAATTTATGCTGGACCGTTTGGAACAAATGGAAAAACGTTACGACGAGCTGAGCGAGCAGATGAGCCAGCCCGAGGTGATCAACGACCACGAAAAGTATCAGAAGGCCGCCAAGGCGCGCCGCGATATTGAAGATGCGGTGGAGAAGTATCGTGAGCTGAAGATCGCGCAGCAGGGACTCGCGGACGCCAAGGCGATGCTTGCCGAGTCGGACGCGGAGATGCGCGCGATGGCTGAGGAAGAGATCGCAGCGCTCGAGCCGCGTGTTCCGGCGCTCGAAGAAGAACTGAAGGTCTTGCTGCTGCCGAAGGACCCGAATGACGAGAAGAACGTTATTCTTGAAATTCGTGCGGGCACGGGCGGCGATGAGGCGAGTTTGTTTGCCGCCGAGGTCTTCCGCATGTACCAGCGTTTTGCCGAGCAGCACCGATGGAAGATCGAGATACTCTCCATGTCAGAGTCGACGGTCGGCGGATACAAGGAAGTCATCGCGATCATCGAAGGCACTCGCGTCTACTCGCAGATGAAATATGAGAGCGGCGTGCATCGCGTGCAGCGCGTGCCCGAGACTGAAACGCAGGGACGCGTGCATACTTCGGCAATCACTGTCGCAGTACTGCCTGAGGCTGAAGATGTTGACATCAAGATCGAAGCCAAGGACCTGCGCATCGACACCTTCTGTTCATCGGGCCCCGGCGGTCAATCGGTGAACACGACTTACTCAGCGGTTCGCATCACTCATATTCCGACGGGCACTGTGGTGAGCTGCCAGGATGAGAAGTCGCAGATAAAGAACCGCGAGAAAGGCATGCGCGTGTTGCGTTCGCGTTTGTACGAGCAGGAGATGGACAAACAGAACGCAGAGTTAGCCAAGGAACGCAAGCAGCAGGTTGGCTCCGGCGACCGCAGCGAGAAGATTCGCACTTATAACTTCCCGCAGAACCGGCTGACCGACCACCGCATCGGCTTGACGCTGCATCAGCTTGACCTCATCATGCAGGGCAAGTTGCAGGCGATCGTTGATGCGTTGACGACGCATTATCAATCCGAAAAGCTGAAGGCCGCTTGAGCGAGCTGATGACAGTGCGCGCGCTGCTCGCATGGGGCGAAGAGCGTTTGCAGCTTTCGTCACGCGCGCCTTCACCGGCGAAAGACGCGGAGTGGATGCTGCGGCATGTGCTCGGCCGCGACAAGGCGTGGCTGCTGACGCACGGCGACGAGGGCGTTGAAGATGGGCCAGCGCAGGAATACGCAGCGCTGATCAAACGGCGCGCAACCGGCGAGCCGATGCAGTACATCGTCGGCGAGTGTGAATTTTTTGGAATGCCGTTTCGCGTGACGCCTGATGTTTTGATTCCGCGGCCGGAGACGGAGCACCTGGTTGAGAAGGTTGTTGAATTAGCCGCCGGATTTTCTGAACTGCGCATCATCGACGTCGGCACTGGCTCGGGAGCGATAGCAATTGCGATCGCAAAGCAACTGCCGCAGGCGCAAGTGACAGCGACGGACCTTTCTGAAGGCGCAATCGCAGTAGCGCGAGAAAATGCGGCGCGCAACGGAGCAACTGTCCGCTTCCTCTCGGGCAACCTTCTTGCGCCCGTACAGCAAGAAAAATTTGAGATCATCGCCAGCAATCCGCCTTATGTGCCGAGTGAAGAGAAGGCGCTGCTCGCAGTCGAGGTGCGCGACCACGAACCGGAGTTGGCTCTCTACGGCGGCGCGGATGGTTTGGGAATCTACCGGCGACTGATTCCAGCGGCGTTCGCACAACTCACCGACGGCGGATGGTTACTACTTGAGATGGGTTTTGGTCAGGCGGAACGAATCAGCTCGATGATGAGCGAGGCCGGATTCAAAGAGGTCGACGCCATCAAAGACCTGCAAGGCATTGAGAGAATTCTTTGCGGAATAAAAAAGGAGCGCAATTAACTCGCGCTCCTTTTTATTTCAACAAATAATTACAACTGTCCAATGTACACACCGAACGGTCCAAGCTCGATGTGCGAGATGTTGCCCGGGTCAGTCGCGCCCGGAGATTTCAGCAAAGTCTTCAGCGACTTTGCCTGAACATCGGGCGTGCTCAGGTTCACGGTCTGCGGTTGAGCTGTGAAGTTGACCGAGATGACAACGCGATTCGGGCCCGAAGCACGAATCCAGCTCAGCACGTTCGTGTTCGACTGGTCGAGCATGACGTTGTCGCCGTGAGCGATTGCGTCATTGGTCTTTTTCAGCTCGATCAACTTTTGATACCAGTGGAAGAGCGAGTTCGGGTCGGCCGTCTCCGCTTTCACGTTGATGCTTGTGTAACTCGGCGGAACAGGAAGCCACGGCGCAGCATTCGAGAAGCCGGCGTTCTTTGAGTCGTCCCACTGCATCGGTGTGCGCTCGCCGTCGCGGCCTTTTTCCTTGGGCCAGCCGGTTACACCGACCGGGTCCTTCACATCTTCCTTGCGAGTAGGCGGCGTTGTCTTCATGCCGATCTCGTCGCCGTAGTAGAAGAGCGATGCGCCACGAGTCATAAAGAGAATGGTCGAAACCGCACGTTGAATGTCCGTGTCGTGCACGCCATCGCCGAAGCGGGCATCAAGCCTCGGGTTGTCGTGGTTGTCAAAAACGATGAGCGGAATGTTGCCGTTGAGCTTGGTCTCGGCTTCGCTGATGCGGGTGCGGAAAGCGGCGACATCAAACTTGTTGATGCCGAGGCCGATCTGCGTGTCCATGGGAAGATGGAACTCGGGCTTCTCCGGTGTGCCATACAACTTAGCGAGGTCGTTGATGGTCGGCACATAAGTCTCGCCAACCAGAACGTGCGTCCCCGGAAATTTATTAGACGGGAACTCATCCGATGCCTTGCGCATCTCGACCATTACGTCGTGCACCTGCGGATAGAATTCGGTCTTCTTGCCATCGGTCGTCTTGTCGCCGTACGCGTTGATGACGATGTTGCCGTCCTTGTCCTTGACGTACTCTTCGTCTTCAAGCTTCGGGTCTTCGTACAACGTGGTGATGGCGTCAAAGCGGAAACCGACAACGCCATGCTTGTACCAGAAGCGCATGATGTCTTTGAAGGCATCGTGGATCTTGGGGTTGTCCCAGTTCACGTCGGGCTGACCGATATAAAACTTGTGGTAATAATATTGCCGCGTTGTTTCGTCCCACTCCCACGCGCTGTGGCCGAACTCGCTGAGCCAGTTGTTCGGCGGCTGGCCTTTGTCAGTCGCAGTCTCGCCCTTGCCATCGTGCCACACATACCAATCGCGGTACGGGTTGGTCTTTGACTTGCGCGACTCTTCGAACCACTTGTGCTTGTCGGAGCTGTGGTTCATCACCATATCCATCATGATGCGGATGTTGCGCTTCTTGGCTTCAGCGACTAGGCGATCGAAGTCAGCGAGCGTGCCGTAGGCCGGGTCAATGTTCTTGTAGTCAGAGATGTCGTAGCCGAAGTCGGCCTGCGGTGAGGGATAGCAGGGCGAGATCCAGATGGCGTCGATGCCGAGCTCATGCAGATAGTCAAGGTGCGCGGTGATGCCGTTGATGTCGCCGAGTCCGTCGTTGTTTGTGTCTTGAAAGCTGCGCGGATAGATCTCATAGATGACGGCGTTCTTCCACCAGTCCTTGAGATTGGCGGAGTCCTTATCCGATTGCGCGCTGAGATTTGTGCCAGGCAGCACGAAAAACATAAATGCCATGACAAACAGAATTGGTCGAAGTGATTTCGTGATCATGTATTGCTCCTTGTTGACTGCGGAAACGCTTCCAGTGCTCATGGATAGTGGCAATGGTATTTGATGAACAAATTATCACAGTTGAGCAACAGCTGATGTGTTGGAGTTAATGCATTGGATTTTCAACTTGCGTCTTTGAGCAGCGATGTTTACTCTTCGCCTATGAAGTGGTTGAGCAAAGAGGAACGCATCCTGCTGGGCGAAGCGGCCCGCAAGCGAGTGGCGCGGCGTGAGCACGGTGAATTGAGCAAAAAGTCGCGGCCCACCTCGGCGCTGCAATTATTAAAACGCTCCATGCGCGGCCGAGTGCCGGAGCTTATCGAATTAAAATATCAGCGCATGCTGGAGTCGCCCTTCGGATATTTCCGCGGCGCGGCGCCGGTAATGGCTGCGGATCTTGCCGGGCTCCCATACACGGGATTGTTCGCACAGCTCTGCGGCGATGCGCATGTGCGCAACCTTGGCGCGTACGCAGCCCCCGATGGTCGGCTGGTCTTCGACATCAATGATTTTGACGAGACGATTCCCGCTCCATTCGAGTGGGACCTGAAGCGCATGGCAGCATCTTTGGTTCTGGCAGGCATCGCGTCGGGCCACAAGAACGGCAGCGCGCAAGCCGTTGTGCGTACATTTGTTGCGAGCTATGTGAAGCTGGTTCATCAACTCGCCGAGTTGCCGCTGCTTGAGGCGAACCATTGGCAGGTCCATCGCATTAAGGATGTGAACCCGGCCCACACTGCGATGTTGCAGGCCGAGCGCTCAACGCCGCAACATGCGCTCCAGCAGTTGACCGTTGCTGTTGGCGGCAAGAAAAATGCAGCGCACAAATTCCGTACACAGAAGCCGGTGCTGCGCCGCGTGGAAGGCAAAGAGGCGCGTGCCGTGATTGCAAGTCTCGCCAGTTACGCAATGCACCTTGAACCGCAGCGACAGCACTTGCTTTCAATGTACAAACCCGTCGATGTCGCGTTTAAAGTTGTTGGCACAGGCTCGGTTGGTCTGCGCGATTATTGCATTTATCTCGAAGGCAGTGGCCCACTCGACCCGCTCTTTCTCCAAGTCAAAGAAGAGCCGGCCTCCTGCTATGCGCCTTATCTCAAAAAGCCACGCATTCCGAAACACAATGGACAGCGCGTTGTTGAAGGTCAGCGCGCGATGCAGGTGCAAACCGACCCGTTCCTTGGATGGACGGAGTTAGCAGGCCGCGATTATCTCGTCCGTCAACTAAACGACCACAAAGGCTCAATCGAGCTAACCGACCTTGCAGGTGACGCACTCGCCGCATATGCCGAACTCTGCGGCGAGCTATTGGCGCGCGGTCATTCGCGCTCCAGCGATGCGGCGGTGTTGAAGGGGTACCTCGGCGAAGGAAGTGGATTTGCCGATGCGATTGCCGAATTCGGCAAGGCATACGCCGAGCGCACAGAGCAAGACTGGCAAGATCTGAAGAAAGCTCGCCGCGCAAAATAAGCAGAAATAAAAATGCCCCGCAAAGATGATTCCCTGCGGGGCATTTCTGTTTTTATCTACGGATGCTGTGGAGCTGGAGCTGCGTCCTTCTTTTCTCCGGCAGGCGGTGGCACTGCGCCAGGGAAGATGCCTTCGATCGGCGCCTTCATCTGGTCTTCCTTTTCGGGCTGCGGCAGCGGCTTGCGCGGCAACATCTGGTCGCGCTGCGCTGCGTTGTAAAGGAAGATCGCCTCGACGACCGCGATCTGCTTCAGGTCGGCCGACTGCAAACGCTCGTACACGTCCTCGTTCGAGTGGTGCGTGCGCGTCTCGTAGTCGAGCGACTCCTGAATGAACTGGAAGCCGGGGACGCCGGCCGCATCAAAGCTCAAGTGGTCGGTGCCGCCGGTGTTCTTGTTGGTGAGCGTGGTGACGCCGAGGTCTTTGAGCGGCGCCATCCACTGCTCAAAGATCGGCCCGATCGCGGTGTTGCCTTGCGTGAAGATGCCGCGAATCTTGCCGCTGCCGTTGTCCACGTTGAAGTACGCGCTGAACAACTTCTGCTCCGGCTTCAACACCAGCGGGCCGGCGCTCTTGCGCATAAAGTCAGGCAGGTTGAGTTGGTCGGGCGCAGTCGAGAGCGGCGCAGAGCCGAGGTGCTCGCGGGCGTAACCGCGCGAACCGTAGAGCCCCTGCTCTTCACCGGTCCACAACATGATGCGGATGGTCCGGCGCGGTTTGACGCCAAGCGCTTTCAAAATGCGCACGGCTTCCATCGCTACGATGGTGCCTGCACCGTTGTCGGTTGCGCCGGTTCCAGCGATCCAACTGTCAAGGTGCCCGCCAACACCGACAATTTGCTCCTTCAAGTTCGGATCGGTTCCCGGAATCTCGGCGACAGTGTTATAAGCGT
Organism: uncultured Acidobacteriaceae bacterium; assembly: GCA_903842845.1. Lineage (GTDB taxonomy): Bacteria > Acidobacteriota > Terriglobia > Terriglobales > Acidobacteriaceae > CAIMNN01. The sequence continues at coordinate 8,753 of CAIMNN010000568.1, forward strand.
GCTCATGCTCACCGGTGAACTTGGTCTCGATGTCAATCTCGACCTTGACGGGAACGTTGGCCTGCGTCAGGCGATACAGGCGGCCATAGCTCTCGATCGCCGCAACCGCAACAGGAACATTGACGCGCTTATCTACTAAATAAGGTGTGCGGCCCAGCGTTGCACCATTGTCGTCGAAGAACGTTCCGCCGGAGCCGCCGCCATCGCGGCCGTCGCGGCTCGGCTCGATCACAGCTGCAACCTTTTCATCGGCGAAGAACTTTGCGATCTTATCGATCATGCGCATGCGCTCCATGTAGGTCTTCATGCGCGCCTGCATCTCGGGGCTCATGCCGCTGCCTTCGCGTATCTCAAAAGCTGCAATGTCCTCGAGGTCCTTGTCGGTCATGCGATTGAAGAGCGCCTTGTCGATCGGCGGCACCGCGCGCATTGCGCCGTAAAGAACAATCTTGCCTTCGAGCTTGCCCTTGTACTTGTCAAAATCCTTGTCGTCGCCTATTTGCACAAACACCACATCACCAGTGACCGCGCCATTCGTCGAAGGCGACCACGGTGTTGCCTGCAAGATCAGGATCGCCGTATCCGGCGTGACCATACGCGCCCAGGTGTTGAGCTGCGTCCAACCAAGGCCGAACTCGCCCCAGTCTTCCAGGTGCGCGTTCTCAAGGCCGATCTTGGTCAACGTGTCGCGCGTCCACTCGTTTGCCTTCTTCGCGTTCACTGAGCCGGTCAAGCGTGGGCCAATGCCGTCCATCAGCGCGGAGCCGAACTCCATTACGTGCGAGTGATTGAAGCCCTCGTCGCGAATACGCTGGTACATCTCGAGGTTAAGCTTCTCAGTGGCGGGTTGAACTTCCGCATAAGGGTCGACGGCAGCGGGTTGTGCGGCTGGCTTTTCCTTCTTCTCGCCAGGTGTGGCAGCATTGAGCGTCAGCACCGTTGCGAAGCAAAACAGTACTGTGGCAAGACGAAGCACAATGGATTTCATGTGTATCTTCTCCGTTGTTTTGAGATGTCGTGCGGAAATTCAGGCGTACGAAGGCAATTCTACTGGATAAACGATAAGATTGGCCAAGCTTTCTTGAGCCAATTCATGACCATTGAAAGTAACTGTGCGCTACATAAACAGTCGATGAGCTAGTAGCGTTTTGAATAGAGAAAAAAGCATTTTGATATACTTTGTGCATGATCGACCTCTCTGTATGCAGTGTGGAAGAGTTCTTGACAAACCGCCGCACGCTTCTGAACGAATTGAGAGGTGCCAGAGGTCTGCAAGAGTTGCGCATTGCTGTTCTGGGCGGTGCAACCACTTTTGAACTGGTCAATTTTCTTGAGTTATTACTGTTGTCTCGCGGATTCAAGCCGGTCTTTTACCAATCCGAATTTGGAAGATACTACGAGGACGCTGTGCAGGATGCAGCGCCGCTCATTGCCTTCAAGCCCGACCTTGTTTATATCTACACTTCCTATCGTGATCTGAATCAAAAACCCGCTTACAATGCTGATGAGTCTCAGTTCACTGAATGCGTGCAGGCAACGCTGGCGCATTTTACCCAGGTATGGGATTCGCTCAATGAAAATCTCGGCTGCCTGATCGTTCAAAATAATTTTGAAGCTTCTCCGGTTGCGCTGTTTGGCAATCTCGACGCCGTTCACGCCGGTGGTGAAAGCCGCTTTTTGCTTAGCGTGAATAATGCACTCGCCAGTGAGGTTGCCGCGCGGCCAAAGGTTGCATTGCTTGATGCTCATGGCCTATCGGCGCGTTTTGGTCTGTCTCAATGGTTTGATTGGCGACGCTATTGGAGTTACAAATTGCTGCTGACTCCAGAGGCAACCTTTGAACTCGCGCGTTCGCTCGCCTCGCTGGTCGCTGCCATCTATGGCAAGAGTCGCAAGGTTTTGGTGCTTGACCTCGATAACACGCTCTGGGGCGGCGTCATCGGCGACGATGGTGTGGACAACATCCAGATCGGGCGCGAGACTCCCGTGGCTGAGGCGTATACGGAATTTCAGGAGTACTGTTTGCGTTTACGCGAAAGGGGAATCGTACTCGCAGTCTGCTCGAAGAATAGTATTGAGACTGCAAAAGCAGGATTCAAACATCCCAGCTCAGTTCTCAAGCTGGAGGATTTTTCAAGCTTCAAAGCCAACTGGAATTCCAAGCCTGAGAATCTTATTGAAATTGCGGAAGAACTCAATCTAGGCATTGATAGTTTTGTATTTGTTGATGACAATGCGGCTGAACGCGCGTTGGTGAATGCACAACTTCCGCAGATTGCGGTTCCGGAGTTGGGCGATGACGTGGCCACATATATCGACATATTGGAGCGCGGCCGATACTTTGAAGCTTTTCGCGTATCGCACGAGGATTTTGCTCGTGCTGATGCCTATGCGAGCAACACTCGCCGACATGCAGCGCAGAAAAAGTTTGCTAACTACGGTGAATATCTTGATTCGCTCGAGATGATAGCCGAGATACAGAGTTTCCGTCCGCCGTATCTTGAACGCATTGCACAATTGACCAACAAGACCAACCAATTCAATCTGACCACGCGGCGCTATACGCTTGCTGAAATGGAAGCGCTGGCTGCTGATGAAAAATATGTAACACTCTATGGCAAGCTGAACGATCGCTACGGAGACAACGGATTGGTCTCCGTGATCGTCGGGCGAAAGGAGGGGCAGCAACTGCATCTTGATCTCTGGCTGATGAGTTGCCGCGTTATCAAGCGCGATATGGAGATTGCCATGCTCGATCGTCTGGTGGAATTTGCCCGCAAAGCAGGCGTTGAAAAATTGCTCGGCTGCTACATTCCCACGGCAAAAAATGGAATGGTAGCAGAGTTGTATCCGGATCTCGGATTTGCCCCAAGTGCCAATTCACAGAATGGCAGTACATTCTGGGAGCTTGATATTCGACAATATATAAAGATGAACAAACACATTCGCATACTGGAGGTAACAGGTGGCGCAGCCAACTCGTGATGAGCTTTTGAAGGACCTTGAAAAGATCTTCCGCGAAGTTCTCAATAATCCGAAGATTGTGCTCACGCCGGAGTCCAGCGCGTTGAACACTCCGGGCTGGGATTCCATCGGCCACATTGAGATCGTGATGATGGTTGAACGCCAGTACAAAATACGCTTCGGGCTCGGTGAGTTGCAGGACCTCAAAAATGTGGGTGAGTTGATCGAACTGATCGAGAAGAAGACCAGCGCATAATATTGCTGAGTCTTGCTCCATCTTCCAGTGAACTTGTAATAACGGCAATAAACAAATTGAATGGGAGTATGAACGGATGATCTTCAATACATTTGTTTATTACCTTATGTTTTTGTTTCCAGCCGCTGTTGCTTACCGGCTGCTCAATAAAGATCTCCGTCCGTGGTCGATCGTTCTTTTTGGTTCAGGATTTTTTGTTTACTTTGCTTATCACATGGCAGGCCTGGCCGGTGCGTTGTGCCTGGCGCTGTTTTTATGGGAATCGATTATCAGCCGTTTTTACAAACTTGATTCCTGGTGGTGCGTGCTGGGGATGGTGCAGAGCGTACTCATCCTTGGAGTTTTCAAATACTGGAATTTCTTTACGGGGCTCGTATTCTGGCATGCGGATAATCCCGTGCACTGGAGCGGCGCTTTTCTGCCGCTGGGCATTTCGTTTTTCACTTTTGAGTTTTATCACTATGCCTGGGACCGCAAGTACAACCGCACGGAATCGGGAACGCTCAGTGAGTATCTTGCATTCATTCTTTTTTTTCCCACAATGGTCGCAGGGCCCATCAAGCGCTATCAGGATTTTTTACCCAAGCTGCGTGCAACTCCCAAAGACTGGTCCAATGATTGGGAGCGCGGCATTTCTCGCATCCTCACCGGACTAGTAAAGAAATTCGCTGTCGCGGACCTGTTAATAGCGCTCACCTATCATTTGAATGCAGCCGACATTGGAGTGGCAGCGCGGCCCGCGCTTATCCTTTGGCTGGTTGCCTACTCGATCAAAATTTACGCTGACTTCTCCGCTTACTCTGACATCGCCATCGGCTCTGCGCGGCTCTTTGGCATCGTGGTCCCCGAAAATTTTGACTGGCCTTATGGCAGGCAGAACATTCAGAAGTTTTGGGCATGCTGGCATATGTCGCTAACCAGGTGGCTTACTGATTATGTTTTTATTCCAGTGGCGCGCCTGCCCAAGTTTCGTCCTCCGCTTTATCTGGCAATCGTCATCACGATGCTCATCAGCGGATTGTGGCACGGAGCTGGCCTCAACTTTCTTGCCTGGGGTCTGTATCACGGACTGCTTTTGATGATCCATCAGCAGTGGAGAAGGTGGAAGGGTCCGCCGAGCGAAGCGCCCGCAGCCGTATTTGCCAGCAGGGTTGCCACCTATCTCTTTGTCCTTGCCGGTTACAGCTTGTTCGCCATGAACCTTCAATGCTCAATGCTCTTTTGGAGGAGGTTGATACTCGGATGAACTTCACACGCTTTTGCCAGATAGTTGAATACCTCGCCGGGGCGCGCGACCTTAACGCCGTTGATGATCCACCGCGCATTCTCACCTCATCCTACGAATGGGTCGTTCGCTGCTGTGTGTGGGTCGTTGCTCTGGTCCTTATCTACGCATTCAGCGGCCAAACCTCCAAGTTCATCTACATCGACTTTTAAAGGCGCGCGATCCGTTTTGAGGAGTGCAGGATGTTCAGAAGAAAATTACTACCCGTGTTGCTGTCAGCCTCAGTCTTGTTCGTCATTGCGAACCTGCTGGTGCTTGAGTGGAGCAACCGCATGCCCTTCAAAAAAGTGATGAGCATGGTCCGTTCCGCCAAAGACCCCAACATGCTGTTGATGGGCAACTCCATTATGGCCGGCCGCGTCAATATTGATCAAGTCCGTTCACTCTCGCAGCAACTTCACAGCGACCTGCGGCCTGTGAATGTCGCCATTGGTGCAACCGGGCCTTCGGAGCACCAACTGCTCTTTGATTATTCGCTCAGCACGCAACCGCAACTGCAAACGCTGGTCCTGGGCTTTGATGATGTGATGCTGACGTCTGAAATAAAAACGCCGCCCGACCAGTTACTGGGCAATCAACTGGTAGGCACGGACCCCAGCATACCATTCGATGACGTGTCTGATGCCTATCAACTGACATGGTTTGAGAGCGCGGAGTTTCAATTTCTAAGGCTCTGTCCGCTTGCCGCTTATCGCTCCAATGCATGGCGTGATGTGGAGCTGCTGCGCCGCAAGCTGGGCTCAATCGGCATGCCTGCCATCAAAGAGACATCGCTCGGGCGAGTGCAGGATTTTGAGGCGATGGATGCGGCGACTGCCATGTATTTTGCTCCGGAGACCGCGAAGTTCAACGCTGACCCTACACACTTCAATCCGGACTACGAACACATCTTTGCCCACGCGCAAAACCATGGAATGAAGATTGTGCTGGTGGAGATGCCCATCTCAGAACGCCACCGCGCGACATATTACTCACAGCCTGTATGGAAGCTATACATTGCAAAGTTGCACGAGCTTGCGCTGCGCCGCGGATTTACTTTTATCGATGCCAGCGACTGGGTGAATGGCGAAGAGAACTTTGAAGATCCGCTCCATATGTCGCCCGCTGGAGCTCAGGTATTTACAAAGCGTTTGGCTGAGGAGCTCGCGAAAAATAGCTGAAGCGCATTACACTCGTTCAGGAATTCTCAACTGTAACAACTATTTTGAGTCGCTCGATTTGCCAA
>CAIMNN010000569.1 GCA_903842845.1 uncultured Acidobacteriaceae bacterium
TCCACCAACTCAACCGCCATGGGCCCGTTTGCCACCCATCCCCGCTCTCAGTCCGAGTACAGCCGGGTCTGGGATCTGATGCCTGCCGCGCCCATCGACAATCTGGCCGCGGAACTGCTGGCGAATCGCAACCTGCTCTCTTCGCTCGCCGGCCCGGCCATTGCACTCACGGCAGATACGGACGGCGGCGCACAGCCAGTACGGCTCACGGGCGAGGACCTGACCCGCGTGCTCATCAATCTGGTGAAGAACGCTGCTGAGGCGCTTCCGGGCGGCGGACGCATCCAGATTACGCTGCGCCAGCAACAAAAAAACGCACAAGGCTGGCTCGCGCTGACGGTGGAAGACAACGGAGACGGAATACCCGAAGAGAATCTCGAGCGCATCTTCACTTCCGGCTTCAGCGTCGCGGCCAAAGGTGCACCGATCAACAGCGGCTGGCCCTCCACGCATCGAGGACTGGGACTCGCCATCACGCGTTCCATCGTCGAAGCAGCCGGCGGCACAATAACAGCCACCAACCGTTCCCAGGGCGGCGCGCGATTCACCATCGAGCTGCCGGTAACTGAGTAGCAGCTTACAGCCTTCCTCTGTCAGCTCACTTCAAATGAATTTCAACGAACACGCACGAGGCGAATACAATGCTGGAAACAGTCTTCCAAACAAAAACGATGGAGTTTATCCCACAAATTGCCGAGTCGCGAGCCGAGTCTTCTGTGCGCATGCACCTGCTGGTCGTGGATGCGGACCCGGCCGTACGCTCGGCCTGCGCGGAGATTGCGGCCAGCATGGGCTACGCGGTTCAAAGCACGGGCGACCTGAGCCATGCGCGCAGCCTGCTGCGGGGCCGCGCCGCCGACATCCTGCTTGTCAACCTTCCATTCGGGTCCAATCAGGGTCTCGAAATGGTCTCCGAGGTCAAGCTCCTCTATCCGGACACCTCGGTCATCGCCATGACGGCCTCAAGCTCCGTCAACTCCGCCGTCGAAGCCATGCGCTGCGGCGCATCCGACTACCTGACCAAGCCCTTCGCCATGGATGAGCTCTCGACCGTGCTCGACCGCGCCGCGCAGAGCCACATGACCGACACCTCAACCCGCCAGTTGCGTGAGCGTCTGCGGCTCTCGCAGGGCCTCGGCTCCATGATCGGCCGCTCCGCGGAGATGGAGAAGCTCTACCGCATCCTCTCCAAGGTCGCCCAGTCCTCGCACCCGGTTCTGGTCCTCGGTGAAAGTGGTACCGGCAAAGAACTGGTTGCCCGCACCATTCACGCCTACGGACCCAACTCGCAAAAGCCATTCCTGCCCGTGGACTGCGGCTCGCTGGTGCCCACGCTCAATGAGAGTGAGCTGTTCGGCTACGTCAAAGGAGCCTTCACCGGAGCCAACCGCTCCAAGGATGGACTGCTGGTCTCCGCCGAGGGCGGAACGGTATTTCTCGACGAGATCGGCGAGCTTTCGCTCGACCTTCAAGCCAAGCTTCTCCGCGCCCTGCAGGAAAAAGAGGTTCGTCCCGTTGGCGCAACCCACCGCGTACCCATCAAGGCGCGCATCGTCGCCGCCACCAACCGCGACCTGGCCGAGATGGTTGAGAAGGGCACCTTCCGCAAGGACCTCTTCTACCGGCTCAACGTCGTCAACCTTCGCCTGCCCTCGCTGCGCGA
>CAIMNN010000570.1 GCA_903842845.1 uncultured Acidobacteriaceae bacterium
CTTTTTATACTCTATTCACGTCGCCCGGTCAGATCAAACCTTATGGGTTAGGCGGCTGGTCGCTATGGATTGGAAGTCTCTCTGCACTTCTTGCACTTCACGTAGTGAAATTTTCCTTGCGGACTTGGGATGATGCCAAATAGAGCATCAGCGTTGTCTTGAAAAAGATGATGACAGTAGCTGAACACGCCTTCGATGTTTAAGCCAGAAACTCCCTTGTTCTTAGGATCATCGAGGTGATGTACCAGCCTGTTGGCATGTTCCCGCAATGACTTCAATGTCGGAAACAGTCGTTCTCTGATTAGGGATAGGCCAATACTCGCCTCTTTGCACCTACTGCAGCTATTCTGAGAATTCGCTACCAAATCGTCTTGGATGACCTGCATAAGTAGGGTGTCGGCAGAGCGCGTAGATAGGGCAACCACATATGCTGTCGACAGTTTTTCCATCCAATCGCGTCCGTTGCCATAGGTGTTGTATGCGCGAAGCGCGGTCGTTCTTTGAATGATTCCAAAGGCAATCCGGATGTTCGAGCCATCACCCGCCCTAATGCCAACTGCGTCTATGGGCTTGGGAACGAATTGAAGGTTATCGTCAGTTTTCACGTCAGTGCCACCTGAAACCGGGGTCATCCAGAGGCCGCTTTGTGGCCGATTGGGTGCACCCACTCGTCAGATGTAATCTTCTTTGGTTACTCTTCATCGCGCGAGTTTATTACACCTCGAGGCTCTCTTTTAGCCCATTCGTTCCAGTAAGGAAGGCGGCGAATCAAGAACTGCTTCCTCTCGGATGAAATGTGCAGATTTGCTTCTATTGCAGCCTCTATGCCAGCAATCTGTGCGCGATCATCAGCAAGACCTGGCCGCCACTTGAGTGTTGCCGGGACCGAGAGAGCTTTGAACGTGCCTGCCACATCGACTTTCATGCAGATGAGTTGAGCCGCATTCGCGTTTGGCCGTAGACGATCGTACGTCATAGCAACGACATCGTCCGGATGGAGATGACCGCGCTTCTGGGTAAAGCTTGGCACTGCGGTTGCTTCGGCTCGACGGCCGTAAATAAGGAGATACGCGGGTTTGAAACGGCGGCGTCTTCCTGCCTCCCGGTCCAAACCGTAGAACGCTTTGAATGCGCCTATGTTGTGCGGCACACCAAACCATGCCTTCCATTCGGCAATTTGGTTAAACGCCTCTGTCAGGTGGGCTGTCTGCACGCCAGCCGCTGTAAACCAGCGCTTACCAGGGGCCTCTATTTCGATAAGCACCGGTTCTTCAGTATCACTGTTCAGCGATATCCACATAAAATCCGGGATGCGACGGTCGTATGATGGAAGCGGAGGTTGCGATATCAGCCCGCAAAGCCATGGATAGTGTCCACTCTGATTTCCCACGATATTGAAGGCACCAGGCATCATGGAGGGGTGTTGTTCAAAAAAAGCCTGCATTCTTTGTTCGCTCGGTGCTGGATTGCTGTCCAGCAATTCATCCCATTCAGCCAATATAAGGCGCTCATATTCTTCCCACCTTATCGGTTGCTCTGGCGGAGCCTCAATCTGGTAAGTATGTTC
>CAIMNN010000571.1 GCA_903842845.1 uncultured Acidobacteriaceae bacterium
GAACGGCGAAGAGGGCAGCCTGGGAATCCTGTTCCAGGGCATTGCCGATCCGCGCTGGCCGTCCGCTCGTGGCGGCGCTGGAGTGCAGTTTGTTTGCCCACTTCAGAATGATCTATTTTCTTCCTACGCCTGCCTGGTGAATCAATCGCGTCAACGGCGTCATCTGTCGCAGGGACGTTTTACGCTGACCAGCTCCAAGGTTCTGCCTGCGCAGGGTCCGGGTGCACCCGCGCCGATGGAAATTGAGTACAAAGTGGATTTCAACGACGGACGTGGCCAGCGCACCGGCACGGGCAGACTGGATGCTTCCTACGTGCGTGGTATGCCGACCTGGGGCCTGTTTGTAAGTGCATCAGACTTGCCCGACTCGGTTTATGCATCGGAAAAGCCGACACTGGATGCGATTTGCAGAAGTTACTCGCAGGACCGTAGCGTTATCAGCCGCGAGCAAGGACAGGTGATGGCAGGAATTCAGGCCGCCGGGGAACGCAGCCGCATCAACGCTCAGGAGAGCGACGCGAGGCTGAAGGCCTTCGACCAGCAGTATGAACAAAGCCGTCAGGCATTCAACGCGCAAAACTCAACGCAGGATTCGCACGACGACTATCTGGCCTGGCAGAGCAAGATCAACCAGAATTACATTCTGGACCAGGAAGTGGTGAAGTATGTGCCCGACAACGGCACGGCTACGGTTGGCGACAAGTTCGGCGATTCCCTCGTCAAGCACTTTCCAAACGATTTCGAGGTTGTGCCGAACCAGCAGATGGTCCGTGGCCGGGACTTCTAAAACGAAAACAAGTCAAGAACAAAACAGGCGGATGGCGTAACAGCTATCCGCCTGAGTCTTTTACGGCTATAGGAATTGAGCCGCATTTCCCACACTCCATCTGATTCCGCTTGCCACTACACTGGATACATGGCCGGCGAGTTCACACATCTCCATTTACATACCGAGTACTCGCTGCTGGACGGCGCGTGCGACATCAAGAAACTCGTTGACCGCGTGGCGACGCTGGGGCAGAAGTCTGTGGCCATGACTGACCACGGCAACATCTACGGCGCTGTGCATTTCTTCGAAGCGGCGAAGGAGAAGGGCATCAAGCCGATCCTCGGCTGCGAACTCTACATCTGCCAGGCGGAGGACCATCGCGCCGAGACGCCGAACGACCAGTACAACCACCTGCTGGTGCTCGCCGAGAACGAAGAGGGTTACCGCAATCTAATCCGTCTGACTAGTGAAGCCAGCGTGCATGGCTTTTATCGCAAGCCGCGCGTGAGCAAAAAGTTTTTGGCTGAGAATGCGAAGGGGCTGATCGGGTTTTCCGGATGCTTGTCTGGTGAACTCTGCGAAGAACTGCTTGCCGGAAAATACGCCGCCGCACGCGAGACGGCAGGCGAGTACCAGAACATATTCGGCCGCGGGAATTTCTTTCTTGAAATTCAGGATCAGGGACTGCTCGAAGAAAAGAAGATCCAAGAGGATCTTTTCAGTCTGGAGCGTGAACTGGATATTCCGTTGGTCATCACGAACGATTCGCATTATCTCTGCGGCGATGACTCGCACGCGCACGATGTGATGCTCTGTGTGCAGACCGGCTCCAAGTTGCACGACACCAAGCGCATGAAGTTCGATTCCGACCAGTTCTTCGTCAAGAGCGCGGAAGAGATGTCTCGGTTGTTCCCGGACAACCCCGAGCTGCTCAAGCGCACGATGGAGATTGCCGAGCGTTGCAACCTGAAGTTGAACAAGATTGACAATCCGTTCCCTGAGTTTGCCGTTCCGCCGGGGCACACCATCGACAGCTACTTTGAAGAGGTTTGCCGCGCGGGTTTACGGCGCAGGTTGGAAACGAAGGTGCGGCAACTTGAGTTGCAGGGCATTCGTCGCGCCGAGATACATCAATACGAAACGCGGCTCTCCTATGAGATAGGCATCATCAAGCAGATGAATTTTGCCGGATACTTCCTCATTGTTTGGGACTTTATCAAATACGCACGCGACAACAACATCCCCGTCGGCCCGGGGCGCGGTTCGGCAACCGGTTCACTGGTGGCGTACGCGATGGAGATAACAAATGTCGACCCGCTTCAGAACGCGCTTCTGTTTGAGCGTTTTTTGAACCCGGAGCGTAAACAGATGCCGGACGTCGACGTGGACTTCTGTCAATACCGTCGCGGCGAGGTCATAGATTATGTGACGCGCAAATACGGCCGCGAGCAGGTTGCGCAGATCATCACATTTAATACCATGGCGGCGAAGGCGGCTATCAAGGATTGCGGTCGCGCGCTCGACATGCCCTATGGCGACGTGGACAAGATTGCGAAGCTGATACCTGCGACAGTAGGAGTGACGATTGACCAGGCGTTGAAGGATTCGCCGGACCTGGCCAAGGTCTACGAGAACGACAAGACGATTCGTAATCTGATAGACACGGCGAAGAAGTTGGAAGGCCTTGTGCGTGGCTCGGGTGTGCACGCATCGGCGGTGGTGATCGCGCCGCGGCCGCTGATAGAACTGGTTCCCGTCGCAAAGGCCAAGGACGATGTCATAGTCACCGCGTACGACATGAAGGCTATTGAGAAGATGGGTCTTCTCAAAATGGACTTCCTCGGACTCACAACGCTAACAGTTATCGACGATAGCGTGAACTTGATAGAGCAGACGCGTGGCGAAAAGCTGGATATTGAGATGATTCCGCTTGATGATGAGGAGACCTTTAAAAAGGTCTTTCATACAGCGCTGACATCGGGAATATTTCAATTTGAATCACCCGGCATGCAGGATATTTTGCGCCGCTACAAGCCGGATTCAGTGGAACAGTTAACCGCGCTCAACGCGCTCTACCGTCCCGGGCCGATGAGCATGATCGACGACTTTGTAGAGCGCAAGTGGGGACGGCGCAAGGTGGAATACCTGTTGCCCGAACTCGAGCCCATTTTGAAAGACTCGCTCGGCGTGATTGTTTATCAGGAGCAGGTGATGCAGATAGCAAACGTGCTGGCCAGCTATTCGCTTGGTGAAGCCGACCTGCTGCGTCGCGCGATGGGCAAGAAAAGCAAGGAAGGGATGGCGGAACAGAGGGAGCGATTCATGAGCGGAGTCGCAGCCCTGGGGCATCCCAAAGAAGCCGCGGCTGAGATCTTCGACCAGATGGAGAAGTTCTCCGGCTACGGATTCAACAAGTCGCACTCGGCGGCCTATGCATTGCTGGCTTATCAAACGGCGTTTTTGAAGACGCATTATCCGGTCGAGTTCATGGCTGCGCTGCTTACTTCAGAAACCTCAAAACCGGATTCGGTGGTGAAGTACATTCAGGAGTGCCGTGAGATGGAGATCTCAGTAGATCCGCCTGATGTGCAAGTATCGGGTGCAAAGTTCACGCCGCACGACAAAGCCATTCGCTTTGGTCTGGCCGCGGTGAAGAACGTCGGCGGTAATGCGTATGAAGCGATCAAGACAGCACGCGAAGAGGTTGGCGGAACGTTCAAGAGCTTTTGGGAGTTCTGCGAGAAGGTCGACCTGCATGTGATGAACAAGCGCGTCATTGAATCGCTGATCAAGGCGGGCGCGCTCGATTCACTGGGTCCGCGCGGCGCGATGATGGCAGCGGTCGACAAGGCGATGGAGCAGGGACAGAAGGCACAGCGCGATCGCGAGCAGGGCCAGCACGGACTCTTCGGCCTATTTGACGACGATGCCAGCCACGGCGACCAGACGCAGAAGCTGCCGAATGTTCCTGACTGGGAAGAGGGCGAGCGGCTGGCTGCTGAAAAAGAAGTGCTGGGCTTCTTTGTCTCAGGGCATCCGCTGGACAAGTACGCCGAGAAGATCAAGAACCTGGGCGGCGTGATAACGGTTGCGGAGGCACAAGAACGAAAGCCCGCCGAGCGGCGCTGGGGCCAGCAGGATGACCCAGCGGACCAGATAACGCTGGTGGGAATTCTGCAAGGGCTGCGTGTGCAGGCCAGCAAGCGCGACCAGAAGCTTTATGCGCAGGCGATGATAGAAGACACAAGCGGGAAGATGGAGGTTATCTGCTTTTCGCGCGATTACGAGCGGCTGAAGGAGCAGTTGAGGACCGAGGCGCCGGTGATGGTGCGCGGCGTTCTGATGGGCGAGGAGGAGGCGGCCTTGAAGCTCTCCATCAACTCGGTGCAGCCGCTGGATGCGGTTGAGGTGAAGCTCCCCACGGCTATCCGACTGCGCATCAATATGAATTCCTGCACGGAGTCAATGCTGGACCAGATCAAATCCATGGCCGATGCAGCCCCGGGACCAGGCAAGGTGATGCTGCACCTGAAGAAGCCGGGCGAGTTCGAAGTAATCCTTGAGCCGGAGGCAATGCGTATTGCCGCCGACCGCAGTTGGGTCGAGCGCGTGGAGGCGATTACCGGGCGGGGAAGCATTCAGATTTTGAGCTGAGCGGTTCTAATTTCTAAGTGATTAAAATTAATGGCATAAACACGATATTCTGCATTCATTTTCATATGCATAAATTAAAGCATATTGCATAATTTATAGAAAGTGCATAATTATGTTTATGAGTACGCAGGCAACAATACGAGAGACCGGGCGGGCGCGAGAAGGGTCCAAGCTGGCCAATCAGCGGACTTCGGTGAGCCTAACGCCCGAGGCGGTTGAGATTCTGGAACGTTATAAGAACGCCAAGGGAATCTCAGCCAGCGCAGCGGTGAATGATTTGATACTGAGCAGCGAACCAAAGCCTTCACGATTGAAGGAAGTGAATGGTTTTCTGGTTCTCGATATTCCATACACCGGCAAGATGATAACGCTGGAGGATGTTAAACGGACACAGGATGAAATGGACTTGGAGGACTACCGACGGTCGCTCTCATTATCTATCTGCTCGACGTGAATTTATTTTATGTATTCCACCTGCCACCACATACCCACTATCGACTGGCGCAGGTTTGGTTCCAACAACATCTTGCAGTTCAATTTGCCACCTGCTCGATAACGCAGACAGGATTGGTGCGATTGTTGATGACCAACGTGGATGGGATTACTTGCAAAATGAATGAATCGATATACGCGCTCAATCAATTCAGGAAAAGGCCGCAGCATATTTATTGGTCAACCAGGCCGGAGTTCGACAATCTGATCCATCCAATTGCGCACCGGTTGCAAGGGTATCGTCAGATAAAGGATGCGTACCTTCTCGGGCTTGCGGCTCACTACAACGCAAAACTGGCGACGCTGGACAGAGGAGTGTTGCATCTTGCGGGCCCGGAGTTGGCTGCCCACGTTGAATATATTCAATAAGCTTCAGAAAAAGGCCGCACTGAGTGTCCATGCGGCCTTCACACATTTACTGGCAGTTGACCTGGGTCACTTGCGAGCGCTTCACGTCGTGAATGTTGCCTGAGTTGACGTGAATCTCTTCCCAGATTGAATAGTGCTGTCCGGGTGCGCCCAGGGTCCAGGTTTCACTCAGCGGAACATGGTTGATGCCTTTGTGC
>CAIMNN010000572.1 GCA_903842845.1 uncultured Acidobacteriaceae bacterium
AGGGGTTAGGACGTGAGATTCTCAATCTTAAAACCCGGGTTCGATTCCCGGTAGCGCTACCAGATATTTGATGTTAAAGCCCGCTATATCAGCGGGCTTTGCTTTTGCCGGAAAATCCCCCTTGCCGTCAATAACCGCAATTCGCGCATACGGTGGCACGCACTATGGGACACAATCCGAACATGCTGTTTTCGGAAAAGTGTATCCAGGCATGCATTCACCATTCCAGCATCAATGCAGTATATGAGCGTTAATGTAAAGTAATTCAATCGCAGGATGATCTGCCCTGGACAGGTGCTATGGTTAAGACATTATTTCCATATATTTTGTAACGGATCGACATCTGCATGTATTTCTTCACCTGAATGACGGAGACACTCATGGAAGTCAAAATTACTCATCTCGATCAGGTTAAGTTTAGTATCCAGTCACGGTCACACACCATTCTTTGCGATCAACCGCAAGACAATGGAGGCGAAGATTCCGGCATGACGCCTCCAGAACTATTGCTGGCGTCCCTGGGTTCTTGTGCGGCATTTTATGCGGTTCAATATCTAAAAACGCGCAAACTGGCGGACTCTGGCGTTGAGGTATCCGTGACCGCAGACAAGCTCACGCAGCCTGCCAGGCTCGGCAACTTTCACATTCAAGTGCTGTGTCCTGTTGCGCTCACAGATGAGCAGACGGAAGCCCTGATGCGTTCCGTGCACCACTGCCTGGTCCACAACACACTGCTATCACCACCAGATATCCATATCGAGTTGATTGCGCGCTGAAAGCTATTGTCGCAGGACGCGATAACTGCCCTGTCAATTCTGTAACAGAAACACAATTCCGTGTCTTTGTTCAGGTGTATGCATGAAACCAACAGCAGAACTCCTGACAGTTACACCTTGTGGCGTGCGCCGCTTCTTGCCTTCGTTGTTTGCCTGAGTGCTGTCGCACTTCGGGCGCAGGAGCAACTTACGCTGCAACAGGCCATCCTGGTTGCACTTCAACACAGCCCTCAAGCCGCAATCGCCAATGCTGATAAGAACGAAGCCAAGGCTGCTGCCTCTATGGCCCGCAGTCAGTTGCTGCCGCAACTGAATTTCACTGAAGACATCTCTCGCGGGAACGACCCGGTGTATGCGTTTGGAACGCGCCTGCGGCAGCGCAGCTTCACTCAAGCCGACTTTGCTCTGAATGCGCTGAATTCCCCTGCTCCTATCGGCAACTTTGCAACGCGCTTCTCCGGCTCGTGGATGGCTTTTGATTCCCTCAAGACTCAGAAGCAGATCCAAAGTGCCGACCTGATGCGTTCGAGCGCCGAATCAAGCTCACAGGCTGTTGACCAGCAGATTGTGCTTCGCGTGGTTGCCGCCTATCAGGCTGTTCTCTTTGCGCAACGCGAGATTGACGTTGACCATCACGAAGTGGAGACAGCGGATGCGCTGCTCGCCTCGGTTGATGAACATGTAAAGGCCGGGCTTGCGGTTGAGTCAGATCGCATGTCAGCTGAGGTCAATATGGCTGCGCGCAAGCAGGAGTTGATAGCCGCCGAAGGCGATCTGGAAGTCGCATGGGCTGAATTGGCGGAGGCGATGGGCTTAGCTGATCTCAAGCAATCGGTACTCAAGCCGATTGAGCCGCATCAATTTCCTCAGTCGCCTCTGGAACAGGAGATTGCAACAGCCCTCAAAGCACGCCCCGACCTGAAAGCACTCGGGCAAGCGCGCTCGGCTGAAGCTTCGAATCTGAGCGCGGTGAAAGCGGAGTTTGGCCCCCGGGTCAGCGCGTATGGCAACTGGGAACTCGACCAGAGTTCATTCGCAGGGACAGGCGGGAACAACTGGGTCGCTGGCGTTCAGCTCAGCATCGACATTCTGCCGCTTGGCAAGCGCAGCCAGTTGGCACGCGAAACCGCAGTCAAGCAACGCGTGGATGCACAAGTTACGGCCTCATCTCTCCATGTTCGGATGGCAGTGAGCCAGGCTCATACTCGCCTGCAAACTGCGCAGCTGAGCAAGCAGACAGCCGAGTCGGCGATGCAGCAATCGGCAGAGAGCTTGCGCATTTTGAAAAACAGGTATGGCGCGGGACTGGCCACCATCACCGACCTGCTGCGCGCCGAAGACGCCGAGCGGCAGAGTCAATCCAACTACTGGCATGCCGTATATGGCAATGCACTGGCCTATGCGGATCTGCTTTACGCCACCGGGACGCTGACTCCCGAAGCTGCGGAGGAGTTGCAATGAAAAGTTTACTTACTGGGAGTCTGGTTGTTCTTGCACTTTTAATGGCTGGTTGCCATGATGATGAGTCTGCGCGACCCACGAAGGTTGAAAGTGTGCAGGCGCGCGTCGTCATCAGCCAACAACATGAGCTACCGCTGCTGATTCACGCGACAGGAACGCTGCACGCAAAAGAATCTTCCACGCTAGCGGCGGAGGTTCCTGGTCGTGTGCAGCAGATTCTGGTGCATGAGGGCGACCAGGTGAAAGCCGGACAGACGCTGCTGGTGCTCGACGATGCAACACTGCGTGCGCAGATGGACCAGGCGCAAGCAGGAGTGATAGCAGTGGAAAGCGAGCAGGCCGCCGCGCAAGCTGATGCACGACTCGCAACAAGTACGCTTGAGCGCTATCGCAAGCTGGAAGCTGAAAAGAGCGTCAGCGCGCAGGAAATGGATGAGGTGACGCGGCGCGCCGAAGCAGCCGAAGCGCGGCTCAATGCAGTTCGCGCACAGGGCGCGCAGGCGAAAGCGCTGGAGAGAAGCGCGCGCACAATGCTGGGCTACACGCGCGTTGCCGCGCCATATGCCGGCATCATCACTATGCGCATGGTGGATCCCGGCGCACTTGCAGCGCCTGGCGTTCCGCTGCTTCAAATCGACCAATCTGGCCCGCTCCTGTTACAAACTTCAGTCGATGAATCCGCTATTCAATCCATTCACAAGAGCATGAGTGTTCAGATCACAATCGACAGTGCTGCGATGAACTTCACTGGAAGCGTCGCCGAGATTCTGCCTGCCGCAGACCCGGCAAGCCACAGCTTTCTTGTGAAGATAGCTCTCCCCGCATCCGCTCAATTGCGCGCAGGTCTTTACGGTACGGCTGATTTTCCCAGCGGCACTCATAAAGCGATATTGATTCCGCGCAGCGCCATCGTCACGCGTGGTTCGCTGAACTGCGCTTATGTTCTCGACGCGCAAGGCATCGCCCAGTTGCGTTACATCACCATCGGCTCAACCAATGGCAGCCTTGTCGAAGTTCATTCTGGTATCGCCGCGGGCGAAAGACTTATTGACACACCCGGTGACCGCGACCTTGCAGGGAAGCGCATTGAGGGCAAGTTATGAATTCGGAAAAACAGCATGACCTCGGAATCGCAGGTCACCTCGCACAAACCTTTCTCAACTCAAAGCTGACGCCACTGGTCATCGCGGCCTCGTTGGCTATCGGCGTCTTTGCCGTTGCGATTATTCCCCGCGAAGAAGAGCCGCAGATCCTCGTGCCCATGCTCGACATTACGACTGCCATGCCCGGCGCATCACCTGCCGAAGTGGAGCAGCAAGTCACGCTGCCGATCGAGAATCTCGTTCACCAGATCCCCGGTGTCGAATACGTCTACTCAACCTCTGCGCCCGGTCAAAGCCTGGTCATCGTTCGCTTCCTCGTCGGCACGCAGCAGGAAGATGCACTGATCAAGGTCTACAGCAAACTCTACTCCAACTTCGACCGTATACCGCCGGGCGTAACGCAGCCCATCATCAAGGCCCGCTCTATTGACGACGTTCCGATTCTCGCAATGACTCTATGGGGAGAGCATTACGACGGCTACCAGTTGCACTCAATCGCTGCCGAGATGCAGCACAATATCGCGCAGATCGGCGACGTTTCTGAGTCCACGATCATTGGCGGCCTGCCGCGCTCAATGCGCGTTACCCTGAGCACCGAAAAGCTCAGCGCTTACAATCTCACACCACTTGCCATCGTTGGCCATTTGCAGGCCGCCAACGCAAGCGTGCAGGCCGGCAGCATCACAGAGAACAATCAGCAGATTCGCGTCGATGCCGGCAATCTCTTCACGCGTCGAGAAGACCTGGAGGCTGTCGTTGTCGGTGTTGTTCGAGGCCGCCCCGTATACCTGCGCGATGTGGCAGAGAAGATAGTCGATGGTCCATCGGACCCGGCAGATTACGTTCAATTCGGCAACGCCACTCATCAGTACCCGGCAGTCACCATTACCGTTGCCAAGCGCAAAGGCACGAACGCAACGGATATTTCGAACGCGGTGCTCCAGCGCGTTTCGCAGATGCAGGGCGTTACGATTCCCAATGATGTGCATGTCACTACAACGCGCAACTATGGCGAAACGGCGAAGCACAAATCCGACGAGCTGCTGGAGCATTTGCTCCTTGCCACACTCTCAGTCACTCTTCTGGTCGCGCTCTTTCTTGGATGGCGCGAGTCCGGCGTAGTGCTGCTTGCGATACCAGTCACGCTTGCACTCACTTTATCGGTGTTTTACTTCCTTGGCTACACCATCAACCGCGTCACGCTTTTCGCGCTTATCTTCAGCATCGGAATACTTGTAGATGACGCCATCGTTGTGGTTGAGAACATGGTCCGCCACTTCCGTTTGCCAGAAAATCACGGCCGCTCGATGAGTGCCGTTGCAGTTGAATCCGTAGCCGAGGTGGGTAATCCAACCATTCTCGCTACCTTCGCCGTCATTGCCGCCGTACTCCCAATGGCCTTTGTGCGTGGTCTCATGGGCCCCTATATGCGCCCGATACCAGTGGGAGCCTCGGCGGCAATGCTTTTCTCTCTGATGGTCGCGTTTGTTGTTTCTCCATGGGCCGCCATGCGCATCCTTGGCAAGCATCTTAAAGGCGCCAAGCTATTGGAACCTGAAACTGAAAACTGGCGCTCACGGCTTTACCGCCGCATCATGACCCCACTGATTCGATCCGCGCGTAATCGCACTCTCTTCTTTGTATGCGTTGCCGCTTTGTTGCTGATCTCAGTCGCACTCGTTCCATTCGGGCTTGTCCGTGTGAAGATGTTGCCCTTTGACAACAAGAGTGAGTTGCAGGTCATCATCAATATGCCGGACGGCACGCCGCTGGAAGAAACAGCGCGAGTCGCTCAAGCTCTTGGCAATGAGTTGGCACGTCAACCAGATGTGCTCAACTATCAAACCTATGCAGGCACCTCAGGGCCTTACAACTTCAACGGTCTTGTGCGTCACTACTACATGCGCCACATGCCCAATCAGGCTGATATTCAGGTTAATCTCCTGCCTGCAGACCAGCGCCACGACCAAAGCCACGCAATTGCCAAGCGTCTTCGTCCGCGTATGATCGCCATAGGCAATCAATATGGAGCGCGCATACAGGTCAGTGAAGTCCCACCTGGCCCGCCAGTTGTGCAGACACTTGTAGCCGAGGTTTACGGCCCTGACCTCGATGGACAAACTCAAGTCGCTGACAAGATCAAAACCATCTTCAAAAATACTCCCGGCGTAGTGGATACAGATTGGTACGTTGAAGATCCACAGCCGCGCCTCATTCTCCGCGTTGATGAGGCCAAGGCAGCGCAGCATGGAATCTCCGTCTCTGATGTTGCGCACACTCTGGCGCTTGCCGTTTCCGGTTCGCAAGCTGGGCTCTTGCACGACCCCTCATCGCGTGAATCCATTCCCACCATCGTTGAGCTCAATCGTGCCGACCGCTCCAGCGAACAGCAGCTTGATAACATCCGCCTCCCTGGCGCTGACGGCGCTATGGTCTCACTGCGCGAACTGCTGATAGTCGAGCACAAGACAATTGAGCCCAGCATCTATCACAAAAATCTTCGCCGAGTCGTCTACGTCACCGGCGACGTTGCTGGCGTTGTCGAGAGCCCCGTCTACGCAATTCTCGACATGAACAAGAAGCTCGATCATCTGACTCTTCCTGCTGGGTACACGCTCACACGCTACAACTCCACCATGCCTGATTCCACTGACCACTATTCAATGAAATGGGATGGCGAGTGGCACATTACCATCGAAGTTTTCCGCGACATGGGCCTTGCCTTTGCCGCAGTGCTCATTCTCATGTATGTGCTCGTCGTCGGGTGGTTCCGCTCATTCATTGTTCCGCTCATTATCATGGCGCCTATTCCGCTGACACTCGTAGGCATCATGCCCGCGCACGCCATGATGGGCGCCTTCTTTACGGCAACGTCTATGATAGGCTTCATCGCCGGTGCTGGAATCATCGTCCGTAACTCCATTATTCTCGTTGACTTTATTGAGCTGCGCATTCGCGAAGGGATGCCGCTCGCTGACGCTGTCATCGATGCCGGCGCCACGCGCTTCCGTCCCATGCTGCTGACCGCAGCCGCTGTCGTCGTCGGCGCAAGCGTGATTCTCACAGATCCGATCTTCCAAGGTCTGGCCCTATCGCTTATTGCTGGAGCTGTCGCCTCCACCTTCCTCTCATGGCCCACCATTCCTGTTCTGTATTTCATGGTTCACACACGCGATCATGCAACAGCCAACGCATCTCAAACCGAAGAAGGAGATTCACTATGACCGTTGAACGCGGACTCCGCTTGATGGCAGGCGGATTGATTCTGCTATCACTCGCCCTCACCCATTACATCTCTCACTATTGGGCATGGTTTACAGTCTTCATCGCTCTCAACCTTATTCAATCCGCTTTCACCAACTGGTGCCCTGCGATGAACATTCTACGCGCACTGGGGTTGAAGGATGCGAACTGCAATACGGGACATTGCGGCAAGTGCAGCTAGGCGAATGGGCGCATAATAATGATGGGTCTCAGCTCGCGTGAGATTCAAACTGGAGTATTTCCCCTATGAATGCACTTGTGATGCACCGCCTGCATTTTGCTTTTACTATCACCTTCCATTACCTCTTCCCCATGTTGACGATGGGACTGGCGTTACTAATCGTCGTCCTGAAGACGCTGGCGGTGGTGCGAAAGCAGGAGATATACGACAAGGCCACGATGTTCTGGGCCAAGATATTTGCCGTGAATTTCGTGATGGGTGTCGTGACCGGCATTCCGATGGAATTTCAATTCGGCACAAATTGGTCGCGATTTTCGCAGCTGTCCGGAGGTGTGATAGGTCAACCTCTGGCGATGGAAGGCGTGTTCTCGTTTTTTCTTGAGTCTGCCTTTCTCGGCTTGTTTCTCTTTGGACAAAAACGGCTTTCAAAATGGGCGCACTGGTTTTCAGCTTTTGCCGTCTTTGTAGGCTCCTGGATATCCGGATACTTCATCATTGTTACCGATGCGTGGATGCAGCATCCTGTGTCGTATCGCGTGCTTGCCAATGGCTCCTACGAGGTCATCAGCTTCTGGCAACTGCTCTTCAATCCCTGGGCGCTTTTGCAGTACGCGCACAATATGTGCGGCTCAGTTGTGACGGCGTCTTTTGTGATGGCCGCAGTCGGCGCATTCTATCTTCTGGAGAAACGCCAACTTGAGTATGGCCGGCTCTTTGTTAAGTTAGGAGTCATCGCTGGTGTTTTGAGTTCCATCGCAATCATCTTCCCGACCGGCGATCTTCAGGGCAAATATGTTGCATCACAACAGCCCGTCACAATGGCAGCGATGGAAGGCCTTTTCAAAACTGAATCCGGCGCGGGAATGATCCTCATGGGGCAACCGAATGAGGTCACGCAGACGATTGATAATCCAATCGTCGTCAACGATCTGCTGAGCTTTCTTATTTACGGAACGACGCGCGCCGAGGTAAAGGGTCTCGATCAGTTTCCGCGCGACCAATGGCCCACCACACTGCCGTTGCTGTTTTACGCTTACCACATCATGGCCGGGCTGGGAACCTACTTCGTTCTGCTGATGCTGATTGCGATGTTTCTGCTTTGGCGAAAAAAACTTTTCACAGCGCGATGGGTCCTATGGCCGTTGATGCTGAGTTTTCCATTGCCTTACATCGCCAACACCGCCGGGTGGATGACGGCTGAGATCGGCCGCCAGCCCTGGCTCATCTACGGACTCATGCGCACAGCCACGGGCTACTCAACTGAAGTATCCGGCGGCAATGCGCTCTTCACGCTGCTTGGTTTCATGGGTCTGTACGCGCTGCTCAGTATTCTCTTCATCCTTTTGATCTACCGTGAGATCAACCACGGACCTGAGCACGAATCGCACTCTGCGGCACATTGAGAACGGCACTATAAGGGGTTATGTAAATGGGACTGATATGGTTTTGGCTTGTTGCCGTGATGCTGGCCGCGTACGTCATTCTCGACGGCTTCGACCTAGGCGTTGGTGCACTCTATCCTTTTCTGGCGAGAACTGAAGACGAAAGAGTGACATTGATACGTGCGATCGGGCCTTTTTGGGACGGCAATGAAGTATGGTTGCTTGCGGGTGGCGGAACGCTTTACTTCGCTTTTCCACTTCTCTATGCGTCGGCTTTCAGTGGATTCTATCTACCACTCATGATCGTGCTGTGGTTGCTGATTCTACGCGGCATCGGCCTCGAATTGCGCAGTCATGTGGATGTCGGAGTTTGGCGCGACCTGCTCGGCGGCGTCTTCGCCATCTCAAGCATGTTGCTGCCTATCTTCTTCGGCGCAGCGCTGGCAAATGTCATTCGCGGAGTTCCGCTCAACCAGGATGGTTATTTCTTTCTGCCTCTATGGACTGATTTTCGCGTCGGTCAAAACCCCGGCATCCTCGATTGGTATACGATCATCGGCGGTCTGGTTGCCCTTGTCGCACTGTTGATACACGGAGCGCTTTGGGTAAGCGTC
The DNA here is from genome assembly GCA_903842845.1 of uncultured Acidobacteriaceae bacterium. GTDB lineage: Bacteria > Acidobacteriota > Terriglobia > Terriglobales > Acidobacteriaceae > CAIMNN01. The sequence goes on from CAIMNN010000572.1 coordinate 8,782, forward strand.
AAAACTACCGGGCAGTTAGAGTCGCGTGCGCGCGTGGCAGTTTCGCGACTATGGTGGGCGCTTGTCCTCATCACTCCCA
>CAIMNN010000573.1 GCA_903842845.1 uncultured Acidobacteriaceae bacterium
AACCTCTCGACGAAGAAACCCGCAAAAAAATTCGTGACAAAAAAGAACGCCACCGCATCCAATGCGACCGCTCCCTAGCCGCCTTCGACGCGTGGTGGAAAAGTATCCAATAAGAATGAATCTGGATGTGCCGCTTTCAATCTTCCTAATCCAATGCACCCGCTGACTTGCTGTCTTTGAAATAAACCAGATTTCCATCACTGAGTGCGCTTCGCGTTTCCCGAAGCACGCCTCCCAAAAGCCGGATGTATCTCGCATCCGAACTCCGCATCAAAGATCTTCGCGCCAACTTGCCATCCCCGCGACAGCGGGGGCCAACCCGTCATCTCCGCGAAGCGGAGGCCAGATCATTTTCCTACCCGCTTCCAAGCCTGAACTAAGGTGGCTGGTTGACTCACACTCACAATGTCATTTGTATTTGCCGCCAATGGCGGGCTAGCCTAAGCAATGAAATATAGCTCTCGATTCTTGCGAACAGTTTCAAGATCACGTTTGCATGACGCTGGCAATACATATGCCACAGGAATCCCATCCTGAAGAATTTCAACAGGTTCGTTCTGTGCAATGTCAATCAACTCTTCAAATCGTTTTTGCGCGTCCTCAACTGAAACCGAAACCATACGATCTCCAATAAGCGATCTATCGGCAAAATTGATTTCGATATCACTTCGTTCTTAGTAGCTGTAAACCCGAGCCTCCCACCCGCTCAAATGCAACGTCTCAGCACCCTCTTCGCTAGCGCCCTTCACATTCCCCAGCACCAGCTTCCCCGCCTTCACGCCATCCGGCACCTTGAACTCGCTCGCCTGCTCGCCCCAGTTCAACACCACCAGGAACCTCTCGCTCCCCAACACCCGCGTGTACGCAAACACGTGCTCATCCTGCGGCGCAAGGTCAACATAATCGCCATACACAAAACTCTTCTTCGCCACGCGCAGCGCGATCATCCGCCGCACATAGTTGTAGATCGAATCCGCATCCTTCACTTCCGCCGCCGCGTTGATCGTCTTGTAATTCGGATTCACCGCAAGCCACGGCTTTGACCCCGCCGTCGTAAATCCCGCATTCGGCTTCTCGCTCCACTGCATCGGAGTCCGCGCATTGTCGCGCCCAAACCGGCTGCACCGCGCAATGAACTCCGCTTCGCTCACCTTGCCACCCGCAACCCACTCCTTGTAAGCGTTCTTCACTTCAATGTCGTCGAACTCATCAACCCGCTTGAACGGAAAATTCGTCATCCCCAGTTCATCGCCCTGGTAAAGATACGCCGTCCCCTTCAGCGTCAATATCATCGTCGCCAGCAGCTTCGCCGAGCGCCCGCGGAACTCCTCCGTCGACGTGTCCCCAAAATTCGACACCAGCCGAGGATTATCGTGGTTCGCAAGGAACACCGTATCCCAATCCTCCTTGCCCAGTACCTTCGCGTGCGCGTCGTAGATTCCCTTCATCTCCGGCAGCTTCCACGCACGCTCGCCATACATGTCAGTACGGTTTACTCGCTGCGCATCAAAGTTGAAGATCATGTTCAGCTCATGTCGCTGCGCGTTCACAATATCCGATTCATGCTCAAGGTCGATTCCTATCGCCTCGCCCACCGTCAGCACGTCGTACTTCGACAGCTCCTCGCGGTTCATCTCCTGAAAAAACTCGTCTCTCCGCGGCCCATTCGCCCACAGCTTCACAAAATCCGTATGCGGCACCAGGTCCGGCAGACCGGGTTGTTTTGAGATCAGCGGAATCACATCCATCCTGAACCCGTCCACGCCCTTGTCCAGCCAGAACTTCATCAGCCCATAAACTTCATCGCGAACGTTCTTGTTCTCCCAATTCAAATCCGGCTGCTTCACCGCAAAATAATGTAAATAAAATTGCTGCGTCCCCTCGTCCCACTGCCACGCCGACCCCGAAAAGAAGCTCGGATAATTATTCGGCGGCAGCGGATGCGCCGGGTCAGCCGGGTTCGGCCTTCCATCGCGCCAAATGTAGTAATCGCGATACGCGTTCGTCTTCGACTTGCGCGACTCGGCAAACCAATGATGCTCGTCCGAGCTGTGGTTCACCACCAGGTCGATGATCAGCCGCATCTTCCGCGCCTTGATTCCCGCCAGCATCCGGTCAAAATCTTCCATCGTCCCAAACTCGCGCATCACCTTCCGGTAATCGCGAATGTCGTACCCATTGTCGGCATTCGGCGAATCATAATGCGGGCTCAGCCAGATCACGTTCACGCCCAGCTTCTGCAAATAATCCAGGTGCTCGGTTATCCCGTTCAGGTCGCCTATTCCGTCACCATTCGTATCCTGAAAACTCCGCGGATAGATCTGGTACACAACCGCTTCCTTCCACCACGTGGGCTGGTAGCCGTTGATTGTCTGGCCCTTCGGTGTGCTCGGGCTTTGTGCGTAGGACGCCGTGCAAGCAGCTCCCATCAAGATTGCGGCAAAGAAAATCATCAAATTTTTCACGCGCCAATGGTAGTTGAAACAGCCGAGCCAACACAATCCCAACTGCCCAATGCCGGGTGCCCCCGTAGCCTGCCCTGAGCGAAGCCGAAGGGTCCCTCGCCTTCGGGGACCGGGGAATCAAAACCTGTATCCCACCCACGCGCTGTCATTCCGAGCGCAGCGAGGAATCTGCATTTGCTCTTGCCTTTGCTTTTTCTCCACTCACCTGACAGCTTCGAGTGACCGTTGACGGTCAAGCCGTTGTTCCACCATCAGTCCAGCTCATCGCGTGGCCGCCGGCTTGTGGACTTGCACATTATTTATTCCATCTAAGCCATAATCAACTCATGGCAAGCTACGCCGCCGCCAACTCGGCCTTCCACCTTCAACTCCCAAAAATGTCAACATTTAGCGTTTTAACGCTGTTTTTTAAGCCATCAGCATACGGTAACAAATAGATGAATTTACACTTCCCTCTAGATCGCCGCTAAATGAATTATCAAAAAGACGGCCTGTGAAACTGTGAAACCGCTACTAATCTCCAGAAATCAAATCACTTGCCGCAAACATACAAAACGCCCTCACAGTCCCTGCGAAACTGTGACAAGTACGGTTCTCTGCCCTTATCTGCAACAATCTTCAGGCCAGTACACGCATGGCACCCTCTGCGCCGCCGGGAACAATTTTCGCCGCTTTCGTGTCCAATTCAACAGATACTGACCGTGTAACCTGAATCTAAGAGGCATTTCATGTTGAAGCTCCACAGTCGGCTCTCGTTCATCGCGCTCGCACTCCTGCTCACCACTACATACCTCAGCGCCCAGAAAAAAGCCGCGCCAAAACCGCAAGCCGCGCCCGTAGAAGTTAAGACCGCATTGCTGCCCGATGTCTTCGACGGCTGGGAGCTCCAGGGTGCCCTCAAGCCTCTTGCAAAGCCCGAGCAAGCCGACCCGGCCAACGCCGCAGCCCTCACCGAATACGACTTCACCGACGGCGCCTCCGCCACATACACACGCAACGGTGTCACGCTCGATATCCGCGCCCTGCGCTTTGTCGACGCCACAGGAACCTACGGCGCTTACTCCTTCTACCGCCAAAGCGGCTGGCCCAAGGAGCAGATCGGCACCGGCGCAGCATCCAACAACAATCGCGTCCTCTTCTGGCAGGGCAATATTTTCGTAGACGCAAACTTCAGCAAGCTCGAGCCCACTGCCGCCGGCGCTCTGCGCGACCTCGCCAAGCACCTGCCCACCATCTCTGGCACCAAGGCCATCGCCCCGCCCGTCCTCGCCAATCTACCGCAAAAATATCTCGACGGCCAGACCACCCACTACGCCCTCGGACCGGCCGGTTATCAAAACGGAGTTCTGCCTGCCTGGCTCGTAGGTTTTGACCGCGGTGCTGAAATCGTAACCGCGACATACACACTGACAACCGGTAAGGCGACACTCACACTCATCGATTACCCAACACCTCAGATGGCTGCTGCTCAGGAAACCGCAATCCACAACTACATCCAGGCCGGCGACACCGCGCAAGCTCCCTGGACGCAAGCTCTCAAGGACTCTATCCGTGGTTCGCTCGAGGTCCGTCGCAGCGGTCCCATCGTCGCACTCGTCAG
>CAIMNN010000574.1 GCA_903842845.1 uncultured Acidobacteriaceae bacterium
CACTTCTCCCTGCGCCTCAACCTCTACCCCCTTCATCCAAACAATTCGCCCCTCATACTCCACCACCGGCCAAACCCCGCGCTCCGACCCCTGCACCTTCATCCGTTCCAGCACTTCCTTCACCTTCTTCTCACCGCTCGTGTACCGCATACGAACTCGGTCACCAGCCTTCCAGTTCCGCAAAACCGCCCGTCCCCCACTCGGACCCTCCACCTTCAACCGCACCCCAAACCCTACCACCTCGCCCGGCACCTCAAACTCCACCGGACCCTCCATCTCCGCCTCGCTCGTACTCGCCGACGCAACCGTCAGCCGCAGCTCCCGAGCCGTTCTCTCCGCGCGCAATCCATCCGCCGCCTCATACTTCTCCCCGACCCGCCCGCTCTCCGCCAGCTTCCGCAGCCCCTCGGTCGCCTCAAAATTCAACTTCAACCCCAACCGCTCCGCCGCCAGCCGGATCAATCTCCGCTGCACCGCCACCGGCTGCACCTTCACCCGCTCCAACTCCAGCGCCAGCCCCGACGTGCTCTCGCCCCGCCCGCCGCCGCGCACCGGCTTGCCTTCTTTGATCGCCCACACCGCTTCCTTCGCAATCAGCCCATCAATCCAGCTCTCCTCATCCCGAGCCAACTCCGCCATCTGCGCCAAATGCTCTCTCAGTCGCGGATTCCACTTCTCCAGTTCCGGCAACAGCTCATGCCGCAAACTGTTCCGCGTAAAACTCAAATTTTTATTCGACGAATCCTCACGCCACGTCTCGCCGCGCGCCTTCAACCACGCCTCAATCTCGCTCCGCCTCACCCCCAGCAGCGGCCGAACGATCCGACCCTCCGCAAACTCCACCACCGGATGAATCCCGCTCACTCCCTCCATCCATGCCCCACGCAAGATCTTCCCCAGCACCGTCTCCGCCTGGTCGTCCAGATTGTGCCCAGTTGCCACTGCATCCACCAACCCCGCGCCCATCAATGCTCGAAACCACTCATACCGCACCTCACGCGCTGCCTCTTCAATCGTCGCTTTGCGTTTTTTCGCCTCTGCCTTCACATCAGATTCGCCCGCATAAAACATAAATCCCAGCCGGTGTGCCAACTCATAGCAAAACTTCACATCCCCATCCGCCTCCGCTCCGCGCAACCCATGGTGCAGATGCGCCACACTCAGCACCAGCCCCAACTCGCGCGCGCGCTCCGCCAGTGCCAGCGTCAGCGCCACCGAGTCCGCACCGCCGCTCAACCCCACAGCCAGACGCATCCCCGGCCGCAGCAAATCCTCATTCAACCCAAGCGCCGCACTCTGTGTAACAACTTTTGCTCTCGTAGCGATTTCTCTCACCTATCTATATAGTGTCCACCGTGCGCCAAGAATCGACAACTGACAACTGAGAACTGGCAACTCAATGTCTGTTTACTCTACGTCGCTCGTTCGTCATAGAGCCCTATTGACTAGGCCCTAGGCCCTGGGCCCTGTTTCCTGTTCCCTGTGCCCTCCGTTATACTCCCACCATGCTCGAAACCCGCCCAGCAACAGCAAACGACGCCGCCCTCATCACCGACCACCGCAAAGCCATGTTCCTTGCCATGGGACGCAGCCGCGATTCCGTCCTCGACTCCATGAGCTCCCACTTCGAGCCCTGGGTCACTCGCATGATCATCGAAGGTAAATACACCGGCTGGGTCATGGAAGACACATCCCAATCCCCACCCCGCCCCATCGCCTCCGCAGGTCTCCTCGTCCTTGACTGGCCCCCGCACCCGCTCGACCCCGAGGGCGAACACCGCGGCTACATCCTCAACGTCTTCGTCGATGAGTCGCACCGCCGCCAGGGCCTAGCCCACTCGCTCATCGACCGCTGCCTCGCCGAGGCCCGCCGCCGCCGCATCCACGTCGTCGCACTCCACTCCTCCGACGCCGCACGCCCCATCTACGAGATCTTCGGCTTCCGCTCCACCAACGAAATGTTCTACGTCGATCAGCCGGAAAGCTGATCACTAAGTTCAAATCAACAAGAAAGTTGAGGCATGGCTCATGGATCAAAAAGCCAAAGATGAAATCAAAAAACTCATCGCAGCCTTGTCAATATCAAATCTTCAGCATGGTAGTAGGTGTAATGCAAGTAGACGGATTCGACGCGAACTAAGAAATCTCGGGCATTATGGTGGTTTAAGAAAAGCGATGTAGCTTGCATGCATAGCTAACCCCGCTAACTCCGCTAACCCCGCTAACAGCTAAAAGCTGAAAGCTGAAAGCTATGTATTCCTATGAACATCTACGCCATCCTCCCCGCCGCAGGCATCGGCACGCGCATGGCTTCAAACAAGCCAAAGCAATACCTCCTGCTCGCCGGCCAGCCCGTCATCATCCACACCCTGCGCACCTTCCTCTCCATCCCGCGTATCAGTGAGCTCGTCCTCGCAGTCCAACCCTCTGAGATCGAACACGTCCAGGCTCTCCTCAACGAACACGGCCTCACCTCCCGCATTCGCATCACACCCGGAGGCGAAAACCGCCAGCAATCCGTCGCCAACGGCCTCGCCGCTCTCACTGCCGAGCCCGACGACATCGTCCTCGTCCACGACGCCGTCCGCCCACTCATCGACGCCGACACAATCAACCGCACCATCGATGCCGTCACCCAACACGGTGCAGCCATCGTCGGCCTCCCCGCCATCGACACCATCAAGCAGGTCGACCGCACCGCCCACGGCGCGCTTATCACCTCCACCATCCCGCGCGAGTACATCGTCCACGCCCAAACTCCGCAGGGCTTCCGCTACGGCCTCCTCCGCCGCTCCTTTGACGAGGCCGCAGCGGACGGCTTCACTGGAACCGACGAATCCTCCGTAGTCGAGCGCGCAGGCCATCCCGTCGCCGTAGTCCTTGGCTCCCCGCGCAACTTCAAGGTCACCCAGCCCGGCGACCTCGAGCTCGCAGAGTTCTACCTCCGCCAATCGCGCTAATCCCCCATCAGCATTACAATCTAAAAAGCGGCACAACCTCAGCCGCTTAAAGGACGACTCGCGTCATGGACACTCGCATCGGATTC
>CAIMNN010000575.1 GCA_903842845.1 uncultured Acidobacteriaceae bacterium
CTGGTTCTTGTTGTAGCCGGTGACGTAAAGGTCAACGCAACCATCGTTGTCATAATCGCCGGCAGCAACGCCCATCGAATACCCAATGCCTTTGAGTCCGGCTTGCTCTGTCACATCGGTAAATGTGCCGTCACCGTTGTTGCGAAACAGCCGGTTGTAATAGCTGGGGTCCGCTTTCTCAAGCGATGGAATCGCCGCCCCGTTCGTGAAGAAGATGTCGAGCAATCCGTCGTTGTTGTAATCAAACAGCGCCACACCGCCCAGCATGGTCTCTATCGAATACCGTTGCGGGCTCACACTGTTCTTCAGCGTGAAATTTATCTTTGAGGCCTTGATGGTGTTCTCGAACTGAATCGTATTGGTTTCCGCGGGTGGTGCCGCCCCTGCCGGCTTGGTGGTTGCTTGCGCAGCCACTCTGGCGCCGCTACTGATCAACAGCACGGTCAAACCAAGATAAAAATATCTCCCGACGCTGCTCAAATCAGGCCGCCTCCATATCCGCATTTTACCTGTGCGCACAATGAGTTGGCAGCCGCTTGCCCGTCACACCGTTCACATGATTGACTGGTTGGGCGAGGTTACCTCCGAAATGGCCTACATACTTTCTCTCGACCAGGGAACCACCAGCTCCCGCGCAATTCTTTTCAACCAACAAGGCGCAATTGTCGCCGTCGCCCAGCACGAGTTCGAACAGTTCTATCCCAATCCCGGCTGGGTTGAGCACGACCCCACAGAGATCTGGACCAGCCAGCTCAGCTGCGCCGTCGAAGTCCTCGGCAAGGCCGGCATCGAGCCCCGCGACGTTGCCGCCATCGGCATCACCAACCAGCGCGAGACCGTCGTCGTCTGGGAGCGTGCAACCGGCAAAGCCATTCACCCGGCAATCGTCTGGCAAGACCGCCGCACCGCCGCATTTTGTGAGCAGCTAAAAGCCTCCGGCGCGGAAGAGATGGTCTCCTCAAAAACCGGCCTCGTCCTCGACCCATATTTTTCCGCAACCAAGGTCCGCTGGATTCTCGACAACGTCCCTGGCGCTCGCGCCAAAGCCGACCGCGGCGAGCTCGCACTCGGCACCATTGACACCTGGCTCATCTGGCATCTCACCAACGGCGCACGCCACGTCACTGACACAACCAACGCCTCGCGCACTCTCCTCTTCAACATAGTCAAAGGCGAGTGGGACGACGAACTCCTCAAACTCTTCGGCATCCCGGCAAGCATGTTGCCCGAGGTCGTCTGGTCCAGCCAGCGCGTCGGCGAAGCCACAACAAAACTCGCGCTCGGCGGACTCCCCATCGCTGGCATCGCCGGCGACCAGCAGGCCGCGCTCTTCGGTCAACTCTGCTGGCAAAAGGGCGAAGCAAAAAACACTTACGGCACCGGCTGCTTCCTCTTGCAGCACGTCGGCACAGAGTTCGTCCGCTCAAAAAATCGCCTCATCACTACCGTCGCCGCCAGCGCCAACAAAAAATTGGAATACGCATTCGAAGGCAGCATCTTCATCGGTGGCGCGGTCGTCCAGTGGCTGCGCGACAATCTCAACCTCATCAGTACCTCCGGCGATGTTGAAGCCCTCGCCCGCAGCGTCGACTCAACCGACGGCGTCGTCTTCGTCCCCGCATTCGTCGGCCTCGGCGCTCCGCACTGGGACCCGCACGCCGCTGGCCTGCTCATCGGCCTTCGCCGCGGCACTCAGCCCGGCCACATCGCACGCGCCGCGCTTGAAAGCATCGCCTTCCAGGTCGGCGACGCTCTCAAGGCAATCGAAGGCGAAACCGGCACGCCGCTCGGCGCACTCCGCGTCGATGGCGGCGCAGCGGTCAACGATCTGTTGATGCAATTCCAGGCCGACGTTCTCGGCGTTCCCGTCGAGCGCCCGCAGGTCACCGAGACAACCGCTCTCGGCGCAGCATGGCTCGCCGGCCTCGCCTCCGGCTTCTGGTCCAGCCCCGACGAACTGCGCCGGCAGCGCCAAGGCGACGTCCGCTTCGAACCGCGCATGGCGAAAGAAGATGCGGCAGCGCGCGTCAAACAATGGGCCCGCGCCGTCGAACGGGCTAAAAATTGGAGTGACTAAAACGGGGGCTGGGCCGACTGAAACAAAAAAAAGCGGGAGCCATCGGCCCCCGCTTCATCATACCAATCCAACTACTCCAACATATCGAGCATCGCCTTCACATCCTTGGCGTGCGGCCCGTCAGGTGCAAGCTCCAAATATTTCTTTAGTGCTTTGCGGCCTTCTTCCGCGAGCGCAACTTTTCCATTGGCGTTTGGTTTCGCGCCCGCAAACAGAACCGAGCCAAGAATGAACCACGCATCAGCGCGTTTCGGGTCCGCATCCACCGACTTGCGGCATGCAGCCGCTGACGCCTCTGTGTTGCCCATGTTGTAAAACGTCGCGCAAACATTGAAGTACGCTTTGCCGTGGTCGGCGCTGAGCTCGGCTGCCTGGTTATACACGGCGACCGCTTCATCGTAGCGCTTCAGTTTCAGCAGCGTATTGCCCTTCCACAAATAGATCTCCGCCCGGCTCTGCTTCCACTCTTCCAGCGGCTTGCCCTGCGCGGGCTTGTCTTTCGAGGACGACGATAGCGCAACATCATACGTCGCGAGCGACTCTTCCACCGCGCCAGAATTCAACTGCGCGCGCGCCAGCAGCAAGTAATTGCCCACCACAGGCGAATTGCGCACCATCTGATGCGCCACCTCTATCGCCTTCGCCCAATCCTTTGCTTGCGTCGCCTTGGTGTACTCACCGAGCAATGTGACTTCAGGTGGCTTGTTGGTTTGCGCCGCGGGTTTGGCCTGCGAAAGCAGCGGGAACAGAGTGGCGAAGAAGAGTACAGCAAGAGAAAAACTTTTACGCATGGTTGGCTCCGTAGTTGAATATAGTCAC
>CAIMNN010000576.1 GCA_903842845.1 uncultured Acidobacteriaceae bacterium
ACCTCGCACGCATCGCCGCTGAATATGGCGTCGTCACCGCGACCGACCTGCTCGCCGTCCTCGGCCAGGGCAAGCACTCGGCCCAGCAGGTGCTCAATAAACTCGCGCCAGGTTTTGTGCGCCCCATCGCCGGTGAAAGCGAAGAAGACAAACCCACAACCGGCGAAGCCGCCATCACCGAGGCCGTGCGCAAGCTCAGCCTCACCGGAACCGACTCGCTTCAGGTCGAAGGGCAGAATGATCTGCTCGTCTATCGCGCGCGCTGCTGCAACCCCATTCGCGGCGAGGCCATCATTGGCTACATCACACGCGGCAAGGGCGTCGCCGTTCACTCGCGCAGTTGCCCCAACGTCAACAACCTGCTGTACGAGAGCGACCGCCGCATCGCCGTCGAATGGGCGCAGACGCCGCAATCCGCGCAGGGCCAGGCGCAACGCTACCCGGTCAAGATCATTATCCACGCCGACGACCGCTCCGGCCTGCTCAAGGAGATGACCGCCATTATCAGCGACGACAACACCAACATCCGCGGCGTCGACACCCGCAGCATGGAAAACGGCGAAGCCATTCTCGAATTTATAGTCGAAGCCCGCGACGTAAACCACTTAACGCGAATGGTGCAGTCCATCCGCAGAGTCCAAGGCGTCCGCCAGGTCGAGCGAACTCAGAAGTTGTAAACTCTCACTCTATTCAATTAATATTTGTCATTCCTTCAACTAATTAATTTGGCATTTTGAATCCCCGGAGGTCCTCATGCACAATCCCCACTTCAATCACTGGGCCATTCTCACCGTCGCTGTATTTCAATGGCTCCTCGGTGCGCTCTGGTTCTCACCGCTGCTCTTCTTCAAGCCCTGGCAAAAGGCGATGAAGTTCGACGGCAAGGCCAAGAACGCCACCGCCGGCATGATTGTCTCGCTCATCTCGAGCCTCATGCTCTCCTTCATACTCGACCACTTCATCATCTGGTCCAGCTCGACAGATTTTGGCCACGGAGCATTCATCGGCTTCATCGCCTGGCTTGGCTTTTACGTCGCTCCGTACTACGCGCTCAGCCTCTTTGAAGACACGCCCTTCAAGGTCGTCGCCATCAACACCGGTTACTGGCTGGTCGGCATGGTGGTCAGCGGAGGCATCCTCGCCATCTGGCAGTGAAACTTCCAGGGGGCCCGTGGCATCTAGAATGGTGCCATGAGCCTCTACCTCTCAAAATCCATCGTCTCCACCGACAAAGCCCCGGCGGCCATCGGCCCTTACTCGCAGGCCGTGCGCGTCGGCAGCCTCATCTTCACCGCCGGCCAAATTCCCCTCGACCCCGCAACCATGCAGGTCGTCCCCGGCGGCATCGCTGAGCAGACCCGCCGCGTTCTTCAAAGTATCAAGGCCATCCTCGACGAGGGCGGCAGCAGCCTCGAGCGCGTCGTCAAAACCACCGTCTTCCTCAAGGACTTCAACGACTTCGCCGCCATGAACGCCGTCTACGCAGAATTCCTCGCCCCCGAAGGCGTCAGCGCACCGGCCCGTTCCACCGTCGAAGTCTCGCGCCTGCCCAAAGATGTGCTCGTCGAGATCGAAGTCATCGCCGAGCTGCACAAGAGCACCGGCCCTGCCGACCGTGGCGACGAACTCGGCGACAAGTTCGAGCTCACTGACGAAGAGTGGCGCAAGCGCCTCACCCCCGAGCAGTACCACGTGCTCCGCGAAGCCGGCACCGAGCGCGCCTTCACCGGCACGCTCACCCAGAACAAAGACAACGGCGATTACAAGTGCGCCGGCTGCGGCGCAGTGCTCTTCGACTCCGACGCCAAGTTCGACTCCGGCTGCGGCTGGCCGAGCTTCACCATCCCCGCCGATTCCAAGGCCATCATCGAGCACGAAGACCTCAGCTTCGGCATGCGCCGCATCGAGGTCCGTTGCGCACGTTGCAACGGCCACCTCGGCCACGTCTTCCCTGACGGCCCCGGCCCCAACGGCCTACGCTACTGCATCAACTCCGCCTCAATGAGCTTCGTAAAGGGCAAGTGATCGATGCGCAGAACATTCATCGCACTCACCTTCTCGCTCCTCATCTCAACGGGTCTTGCTCAGCAAGGCCCGTCGCATTTATCTGACGCCGCTCTCTCCGCTGAGTTTGAAAAGATCACCTCCGCACACCACGGCCATCTCGCCGTCTATGCTGAAAACCTCAAAACCGGCCAAACCGCAGCCTTCGACGCCGACGAGCCGGTGCAGACCGCATCAGTCATCAAGCTCGCAATCCTCTTCGAAGCCGCGCGGCAGATCCGTAACGGCCGCGCCAGCTTTGGCGAGAAGCTCATCCTCGAGAAGAACAATCAGGTCGACGGCTCCGGCGTGCTCGCCGAGCTCAACACTCCGCACACACTCACACTCGCCGACACACTCACGCTGATGGTCATCCTCAGTGACAACACGGCAACCAACCTCGCAATCGACCGCCTCGGCATAGACCACATCAACCAGACCATCCAGTCGCTCGGCCTGAAGAACACCTGGCTCTACAAAAAGATCTACGTCCCGGCGACCGGCCCAATGCCGTCCGACCAGCCAAAGTTCGGCCTCGGCAAAACCACAGCGCGCGAGATGGCGACGGTCATGCAACATATCGTCGAGTGCCGTCTTGACCCGGCGGCCGCACCAAGCCCAACCGACGGCCCCATCTGCGGTCGCATCCTCACCATGCTCCGCCATCAGCAGGACCGCGATAGCCTGCCGCGTTACGTTGAAGTCGTCGACACCAGCGAAGAGGGCTCGGCCATCGGCAACAAGACCGGCGCGCTCGACCACGTCCGCAACGACGTCGCCATCTTCTCAACCAAAAACGGCCCCATCATCATCAGCGCCTTTACGTGGGACAACAAAGACGAGCGCTGGACCGGCGACAACGAAGCCGAGCAGACCCTCGGCAAGGTCGGCGCCGCGGTGCTCAAAGCCTGGTCGCCTCCTGGCCTCGACCCCAAATCTCTGAACTGGGAGAACCCGCTGGCCTCGGCAAAGTAACCGAAATCAAGAACACAAAGCAAAAGCCCCGCTGATTGAGCGGGGCTTTTGCTTTCAGAAAACTTGTTGCAGCTACGACTTCACGACCTTGCCGGTCTTGATGCAGCTGGTGCAAACTCTTATCCGTTTGGACGCGCCGTTGACAATCGCCTTGACTGCCTGAAGGTTCACGTTCCAACGACGACGCGACACATTGTGCGCGTGCGAGATGTTGTTGCCGAACTGCGGACCCTTGCCGCAGAGATCACATACCTGGGCCATGCTATTGCTCCAAAACTTGTTTGAATTACTTCGGCATTACTTCGGTCTTGTGGAATAGGCAAGCTGCACTCGAGGCAACTCTGCTTGAATCAACTCAATCTGCCGAACTTATCTAGTATACGTGAAAAATCCACAGCGGCCAAGCGCGCAGCCCGGCCGCTGTCTCTTAGTGAGCCTTTTCAGCCGCCTTCTGCCGGAACAGCACCAGAAATAGTGCAATCAACACTAGCAGCACCGCCGATGCAACAAAACGGCTGAGATTCAATCCGCCGTGATCATGCGGCTTGTCCAAAAAGTCGCCAACCACAGCGCCCAACGGACGTGTGAGCACAAATGCCGCCCAGAAAAGAATCGTGCGCGATATCTTGGTCCAGAAATAGAGCGCTCCCACGACCACAAGCGCACCACCAAAGATGCCTGCCGCGCCCAGGTAGCCGAGGTCCATGCTGTCGCTCATCCAATCGCCCAGTGCCGTGCCCAGCGTCTGCGAGCACATGATCGTCACCCAGTAGAAGATCTCCACCCGCGGCGTGTTCACCGACGTGACGGAGACAGTGCCCTCAACGCGGTACCAGATGAAGAGCGAGAGCATCAGAAGCCCCAGCAGCAGGGAACTGCCATACGTATAGCCGAGCCCTTCGGAGCGGGTGCAGTAATCGGAGAGCGTAGTGCCCACCGTCGTTGTCGCGATGATCGTCACCCAGTAGATAACCGGATGGAATTTCTTGGCGCGTATCTGCACAGCAACGGCGGCAAAAAATATCACCGCAAAGATTCCCGTGCTCAACAGGTAGCCGAAGTTCAAGGACATCGAAAGCGCATCGCCGCCCGTCTCGCCCAAAGTGGTTGCAAAGATCTTCACTATCCAGAAGGCCAGCGTAACGGCCGGTACCTTGCTGATAACTTCTTCAGTCAGGCTTCTCTCTTGCACAATTTCCTCCGTATGCCTTGATGGACGGAAAAACTCTGGTTCTGGATTACACACTTCACGATAATAAGGCCGGTCAATGAATGACCGGCCTCAGGTTTGCAGAATTTTGCGGAAGATTAACGCTTGAAGTTGACGAACCTGCGGCCAGAGTACAGCTTGAAACCGCCTGCCGGGTCTGATTCGACCATCAACGGCATGGGGCGCTTGAGGTCAGCATCAGTCTTGGAGTCGACGGTGAACAAATCATGCCCGCCGATATCGAGAACAATGAACTTGTCGCCGCCAATAAAGCCGATGCCGTATGCTCCCGGCGCCAGCGCGTGCCCGCCAATGGTGATGGGCACTTCGGTGATGAAGTAATCCTGGTACTTGGCCTGTACGTCGGTTGAGTAACCGCTGGTATCAACCGCCGCTGTGAGCACGAAATAGCCATCAGCAAACTTGACGCCGCCCGAGTTGCGCAACTGCGTTGTTGCTGATTGACCGCGGAAGAACACCGAGGCCGGCAGAAGCTTCTGCGCGTCGGATGCCTTGAGGACCGTGTCGCTGCCCTGTGCGCTTGCGGCCACACCGGTCAGCAACAAAGCTGCTGAAAGAAAGAATGCTTTCAATTTCATCGTGAATTACCCTCCTTGATTTCTTCGAAGTGGAGTATACGGCATTGAGTGCACAATCGGAAATCAACCCGATGGTTGACCCCAGCTAATTCTCCGTGCACAGTACATCGTAGTAGTAGTTGATGAACAATTTCTTCGGCGGGCTCGGAAACTTGGGCAAAGTCGCCTTGGTGTCCACGGTATAGTTGCCGGTCAGGCTCGCCGAGCCAATCCGGATAATGCGCCCGTCTTCCAATTCAACATAGACCGGCACCGCCATCTTGAATTCAGGCGTCACATTTGATTGAGTTATCTTGAGGTGCGCCACATCAGTGTCGCCTTCATGGCTCAGACTGCCTTCAAAGTGATAATGCGGCAGCGCCGTTCCATACACATACTCGTTGAAGAACCAGTCGAGCTTGTGGTTGTGGTCATAGTCGATCGACGCTGGCATGAACTTTTCCAGCGCAGCCTTGAAGTCCTCGGTCGTTATCGGTTGCAGCTTGTGCGACTTGATCAGCTCATGCATCGCAGCCTTGAAGCGCGCATCGCCTTCGTTTGAAGTCCACAGCATCTGCTGTGACATATGCAGAATGAATGCGCCCTTGGGATAAACCAGCGACCTGTAGATGTTCCAACCAACCTTGGGCGAAACCAATCTGTAGCCCATGGTCACCGGACCAACATCAATGGGCCTGAAGCCGAACTGGTTTCTCTCCGTTATCAGCCGCAGCTCTTCCTTCCAGAAATTTTTGTAATCATCCGGCTTTTTGCGTGTCATCAGCAGATATTGCGCGGCCGACGCGTCGGCAAAGCCCTCGCTCATCCACTGGTCGCGATAGCCGCGGAACCCGACCGTGTGCCCCCACCACTGGTGGGCCACTTCGTGCGGCGTCACAACCTTCCAATACATATCCTCTGGATGCAGGCCGAGAAAGTGCTGCTGCGTTGTGTCCAGAAACCCGCAAATGGGGATATAAACCAGCATCGGCCAGCTTTGCCCGTAGTTGCAGGCAAATTGCTGGGTCAGTGCGACGTGACTGAAAGGTATCTCGCCAAAATAATCGGTATAGATCTCGGCCGCAGCAGTGGCCTCGCTCAACTGCATGGGCAAAAGAGAAACCGTATTGATGGTGCCGACGCTGGGAATATCATTGCGTCCAAAAGAATTCCGGTCAGGCAAGGTCTGCCCATTGGAGATAGCTTTCCACGTGTCAGGCAACTCCTGATTCGCATAAGCATCGAGCGTCAATGTCCCCATCGGCTTCAGCGGGACCTGCGCCTCCTTCATCTTGAACTTGCCCAGGCTGAAGCCCGCAACAGGTATCGGCACATCGCTCTTCCACTCGCTGGTTGTGTACTTCCCGTCATTGGATTCGTTTGTCTTTGTGCCAGTCGCGATCAGCTCAAGACCCTTCGGCACATGGAAGCGCATGGTGTAATTCACATAATCGCCAAACTCATGCGCGGAGTTCGGATACCAGCTTGTTCGCGCGATAGGGTAATAGTTCGAGCCGCCCTCGTTGGTGACAACATCCTTGCCCCCGTACGATATCTTGAGCTGTATCGTCTCGTCCTTTTTAAGTGGCTTTTGCAGGATGACGCCAAAATCCGGGTCGTCCTCCTTCTTCTCCTGCACAAAATCCAGCGTTCCGCCGTTGGTCGCTTCCACTTTGCTTACGCGCAGAGTCTTGTAGAGGTTCATGGGAATCACAGCGACCCCATCCACAGCAGCCTTTATGTCTATCGTCGCCAGCCCGGTCAAAAAGCCGCTCTTCTCAATCGTCGTGTCCAGGTCCACATGGTTCAGCCGCGTTCTTGAGTTGAACTCATCGCTCTTCACTTTCGCGCCACTGCTGTACTCGCCGGCAAGGTGAAAGGCAAGCAGTATCGTATCGCCCCAGTCGTTCCAACTGTGCAGCGCGAACTCCTCCGGGGCCACATCGTTCGCACCATGCGGGTCGATTTCGAGCAGCAAATGAGGGTTCTTATGGGCGTGCATCGCCGCCAGAAAGTAACCGCCCGGCGCGGGACTCATCACGTCTTCCAGAATCCTCAGGTCATAGTTGTTATGCAGTTTGTTGCTAGCGAAGTTATGGAAATCAGAGGACTCCGAGCCAGACCTGTTGCTGTCGCCTCCTTTGCCTGTCGCCGCTTTGCGCAGCTCCGCGGCAGTCTTGTCCGTGAAGCGCAGAACAGCAACATCAAAATCATCGTCGAATTCATCAGTCTTATTCAGAATCTGAAGATTGTGTTTCTCCTCGGCTGTCGGCGGAGTGATATGAATATGCCCATTCCCCATGAACACCGCGCCCGTGTCTTTGCCGTTTACTTCCGGATAGAACGCGATTGTGCCGCTCGTGAAGGTGAACACCGCTGCATCGCGCGTCAAGGTGAGGTTGCTCACCTGCACAACCTCGCCGCCCGCGCGCAGATTGCGCAGTTGCTGATACATCTGGTTTGCATTCGGTTGCTGTCCGCTTGCGACGGTTGGAATCAGGATTGCGAACAAAGTAAAAAGGGCACAAGATACTACAAAACGGAACTTCATCATAGCCTCATAAAATGAGTATTTTTGTAGAAGAAACAGTATCCCCCAGCCCAGCCCCCGAGTAAAGCGGCCACATCACGCGCAATTGAATCGAAGGTATTAGTCAGGCTGGCGCTTGTGACTTCCCCTCCCCCCTTCTGCGATACTGGATTGTCATGCCTATCACCGATTATCAACATGCTGCACAGACTATCGCTGACTTCCTCGGTTCACTCAACCAGTTGGGCGGTTTGCGTCTCAAATACCGCATCACCGCCGGCGAAGGCGCTCGCGACCCAGATGGCCTCGAAGCCCGTGAGATATACGTCGAACTCGCCGGCCCCGATGCACACATGCTCACCGCGCACAACGGCGAGTTGCTCCGCGCGCTCGAAGCCGTTGCCGCACAGATGCTCCGGCTCGACCCACGCGAGCACGACCTGGTCAGCTTCGACTCCGGCAACTTCAAAGCCCTGCGCGCCAGCGAGCTGCGCCTCTCCGCCGAAACAGCCGCCGAGCAGGTCCGCCACAGCGGGCTGCCCTTCAGCTTCCAGCCGATGAACAGCCGCGAGCGCCGCCTGCTGCACATGGTCTTCAAAGAGATGGACGACCTTGAGACTGCAAGCAACGGCGAGGGCCGCGACCGTCATCTCGTCGTCTACCGCAAAGGCGAAGCGCCGCCGGAGCAGCCGCGCACCTTCGCTCCGCGTGACGACCGAGGCCGTGACCGCGGCGGTGACCGTGGCAGAGACCGTGGCCGTTCTGGCGGATTCGGACGCCGCTAAGCCGCGACATTTTTCCCACATCAACCTTCGCACTTGCATGCCACAATAACGGCATGGGTGCGAAGGTTTTTCTTTTTGTTCTGGCGTGTTTGTCCGTGACCGCAACGGCTCAACAGCGGCTTGTGCTCATCGACCAGGATGGCTCCGGCCCCGGCGGCTCAAACCAGATGGCGATGATGGTGCTGCTTGAAGCGCCGCAGGTCAAAGTCCTCGGCATCACCATGGTCACCGGCAACGCGTGGCGCGACGAAGAGACGCAACACACTCTCCGCATGTTGGAGCTCACCGGCCACTCCGACATTCCACTCGCGCGCGGCGCGGTCTTCCCGCTCGTGCGCACCGAGGAAGAGACCAGACTGCTTGTTCCCATGAACGGCAAAGTGACCTGGCTCGGCGCGTGGGGGCAGGGGCCCACGCACCTCGTCGAAACCGCCGAGGGAATCAAACCCTTCACGCCCGATAAACTCGTCCATCACGGCCCGTATGAAGTCCCGCCAATGCCCGAAGGCGCGCCCACCATCAAAGCCACCGACGAAGACGCCGCGCACTTCCTCATCCGTCAGGTTCACGCGCACCCGCACGAGGTCACCATCTACGCCGCCGGCCCGCTGACCAACATCGCGCTCGCAATCTCAATCGACCCTGACTTCGCCGCACTCACCAAAGGCATCGTCATCATGGGCGGCAGCCTGAACCCGCAAACAGAAGACCCGGAGTTCGCCACCAGCCCGCGCCACGAGTTCAACTTCTGGCTCGACCCCGAAGCCGCGCACATCACCCTCCGCGCAGCATGGCCGCGCATCGACCTCACCACTGTCGACGTCAGCATCAAAGCGCCGTTCACTGAAAAAATGCTCAAAGAGATCAGCGCGTCACCAACGCCCGCAGCCAAATACATCGCCGCATGGAGCCAGGACCGCTACTACCTGTGGGATGAGCTCGCCGCCAGCGCGTGGCTTGACCCCTCGCTCATCACCAAAGAGAACGTGCTCTACCTCGACGTGGACATCAACCACGGCCCCACCTATGGCGATACGCTCACGTGGACTGAAAAGCTGAAGCCCGCTACAAGCGTCCGTCTGGTGCACGCGCAGCTCGACCTCGACCTGCCGAAGTTCCAGAAGATGTTCGTTGACATCATGACGCACAACTACGCAAAGAAATCATCGCAATAAAGAAACTACTTGGGGCACTGGTCGCTGAGTTTGTCGTTCAATCCTTCGTGGTCCACATTGAATGTGACCGACGCCTTGTCTTTGGCATGGATTAGGCGTATCACATAGATCATGTCGTAATCGTCATTGCTCCAATCGGGGACCAGTCTTGAGTCGCCGCCAAATATCCTGACCAGTTCTTTTGCGAACTTTTGTTCGTAGTAATGCTCCCAAACTATGAAGAGCGTGGAGGATGCGTACTTCGGTTCGAGAACTTCCTTCTGCAATTTTTCAATTTGCGTGTAGCCGATCTGGGCGTTGACGCTCATGCCCAGGCGGATGGCCGTCGGCTCGATGGTGGCGAGCGGACGTACATAGGAATAGCCGCTGAACGAGTAGTCGTTGACCTTCTGCGCAGGGTCAGGGGCGAAAAGATAGTTGGGCGTTCCAAATTTCGAGGCCAGCACATCTGGCAGCGCCAGCGCGCGGTTCAAGCCTTTGCAAGTGAGCTGACCAAGCCCACCGGAGGGTTTTTCACCGTGCCGCAAGATAACGATGGTTTCTGTGGTCTGCGCATAACAGACGACGGCTGCGAAGAAAGTAAACGCAAGAACGGCTCTGACGAGAGTGTGCTCAAAGCGACGTATCCGGTTGTTTGATGTCATCTTCAATGTATTCACTGTAATAAAGAATACTCCCAACCTCGAGTAGAAGTTGGGAGCACATGATTTAACCGTTTCATTTGCTTACCCGTTCAGAATGTCGTTCAACTTCGTCAAAACGCGGTGCAGGTCCTTGTCCTCGCGGCGCTGTGTATCGATCTTCTCTATCGAGTGCATCACAGTGGTGTGATGCTTGTTGCCGAACTGTCGGCCTATCTCAGGCAAGCTCGCTTCGGTCAACTGCTTAGCAAGGTACATGGCGATCTGACGCGGCACTACGATATTGCGCGAGTTGTTTTTCTGCTTCAGGTCGGCGGGCTTCATGCCGAACTCTTCGGCCACTGCGCGCTGAATGGACTCGATTGTTATCTTGCGCTGCTGCGTGTCAATGAACTGCTTCAGGCACTGCTGCGCACTCTGGA
>CAIMNN010000577.1 GCA_903842845.1 uncultured Acidobacteriaceae bacterium
CCGCGCCACCCATCACCGACTCCTCACGCTACGCCGCGCTCATCCTCAACACCGTCCTCGGCGGCGGCATGAGCTCGCGTCTCTTCCAGCGCGTCCGCGAAGAGCGTGGCATGGCCTATGCCATCTACTCCGAGCTCTCCCCCTTCCGCGACGCCGGCGCGCTCTGCGTCTACGCCGGCACCTCGTCTGAAAAAGCTCTCGAGGTCATCCGCCTCGTCCTCGCTGAGTTCAAAAATCTCAAAGATCATCCGCTCCCCGCTGAAGAACTCCGCCGCGCCAAGGACCAGCTCAAGGGCAACCTGCTCATGGGTCTTGAAAGCTCCAACGCCCGCATGGCCAATCTCGCCCGGCAAGAGATGTACTTCCATCAATTCTTCACCGTCGACCAGCTCATCGAGTGGATCGAGGCCGTCGACGCCGAAACGGTCCAAAATCTCGCCCGCCAGCTCTTTGACCCGGAACGCATTGCAGCCACAATGCTCGGCCGCTTGGGCAAGGTCAAACTGGACCGTGCGATTTTGCATGAATACTTGAACTAGTCCCTAGTCCCGGTTTTATGAGCGATGCTCTTCCCTTCCACGTCTATAAAGTTGTACGATTCCAGTGGAGGGGTGTGTCTTCAATCGCCCGTGTCCAGAGGCTTCCATTTATGAACCAGCATACAGAAAACCGCGTTGCACGCCGTCGTAACGGCTTCACCCTGATGGAACTGCTCATCGTCATGGCCATCATCACCATCCTGATGCTGATTGCCATCCCGACGACCCAGGCCATCTTCCGCAATGTGCATGAGCTCTCGGCCAAAAAGTCCATCCAGACCATCCAGCAAGCCGAACAGCTCTATAGCCAGACCTATCCGCTCAACGGCTACGCCTGCTCGCTGACCGCCCTCGGCGGCGACCCGGCCCAGGGCCAGCCCTCGCCCACCAGCTCGATGCTCATCAAGCCCGACCTCGCCCGCGGCGACAAGGACGGATACATCTACAACGACACCAACTGCACCAAGGTCACCGTCAACAATCAGGAAAAGATCACCAGCTATCAGGTCACGGCCGTTCCTGAGAACGTCGGCAAAACAGGCACGCTCGGCTTCTGCCTTGACTCCTATGGCAACCTGAAGCAGGACCCGGCCGGCGGCTCCAACTGCACACAGGATGTACGTTAAACAACAATGCAAACATTCCGGGTGAGATTTATTTTCTCGGTGCTCAAGGGTGGCTTATTGCAAGCCGCCCTTTTTGCTGCCGCCGGCACGCTTCTCGCGCAGAGCCCGCAACAACTAGCCACAAAAACCGCCGCTGCAGTCGACGCCCATTACAACAGCCTCCACTCGCTCCGCACCGGCTTCACTGAAACCTATGACGGCTTGGGGATTCGCCGCACCGAACGCGGTACGTTGCTGCTCGCAAAACCCGGCAAAATGAAGTGGGTTTACAGCGAACCCAAGGGCAAGCTCTTCGTCCTTGATGGCAAGTGGGCGTGGTTCTGGAGCGTGGGCGCTGGCCAAGTCCAACGCATGAGCGCCGCACGCCTCGACGATCTGCGCTCCCCACTGCGTTTTCTTCTCGGCCACACACAGCTTGAAAAAGAACTGACCGGCCTCACCGCGCATACAGCCGCCGACGGTCTCATCGAGCTCAGCGGCAAACCGCGCCAGTACAGCACAGGCCAGCCCAACGCCATCGCCGCCATTCGGCTGCGTGTCACAGCCGACGGCACCATCCACCAGTTAGAGGTCGAGCAGGTCGACGGCTCGCTCACCCGTTTTGATTTTGACCATGAAGAGCCGAACGTGAAGTTCGGCGATAATGAGTTCAAGTTCACGCCGCCGGCAGGTGTGCCGGTCGTGGATGCAATGCCGCCTATTTAATTTATCCCTGGAGCGGTTTTCAAATTGCTTGCTGCAAACACTTGCTGTCGGATTACGCTACAGGCGATTCAGACATGCGTGGTTCGCGCTCAGGGTGCTGCCGAAAATACATGCCCGCAGCACAATATTCCGAGTCTTGCCGTGACTTGTGTTCGATGTGCGGTGCTGAACCGTCCTTCACCAATTTCCCGCGCAGCCTCACCGCACCGTGACAATCTTTGCAACGAAATTCCGTTGCCTCGTCGCGGATCGCATCGGCAACAACGGCTTTTGCCCACTCCCGCCTCTTGATGCCATTGCGCAGAAATAATTTCTTCACTTCGCAACTGTAGATCTTTTCAGTTTCTTTCATCTTAGTGTTCCTTTCTACAACAGCCATTCAAACTCCGTGGTACAGAAATTACAGTTTGCCTTCTTTGGGATCAAGCTGAACTGTCGGATTGAAACCCAGACCCGTCCAGAATTCGCGCACCAGGTGTATCGCCTCTTCGCTGGTGTGGCGCAGTGTCACCAGTGGCATTTGCTTGTCTTCCGCGTCCAGCGCATTGGTCAATGTGTCCGCCTTGCGCAGGATTGCGATGCACTTGTCGGCTCGGTAAGTGCAGTTGGCAAGGTCGGCTATCGATTGATTCACCGATGGCGTCGCGAAAACCGTCCGCGGCGGAGCCATCCGGTCCATCAAACAAAATATCTCAAGCTTCGACTCAAGCTCGTCCGGAACGCAATCGATCGCCAGATCGGCCGTACGCAGCGCGTCTTCAACCTTCGACACAAACGTCACGCGCGGCAGTGAGGCCTCGTTGAGCATCGTACGCAACTCCTCCTGCGCATGGCGCAGATTGAGCGGCATCACATCCTCAAGAAATACAGTGCACCCAGCCTCGGCGGCGCGGGCGGCGAGCCAGCGGCCAAGTGGGCCTGCACCGATGATGGCAACAGTTGGCAAGTGGCGCGTTTTATCGTGCTTCTAGCGCGGCCAGCACATCGGCGGCGCTCGGTTGTGCGGCCTTGAGATGCGCGCTGACGCGTGCGCGCTCCTCGTCGCTGAGCGTGGGAACTGTGGCGAGAATGCGGCGCAGGGTCACCGCGACGTCATCGATGTAGTTCATAAGGCGGATTGCTTCACCGGAGAGTGGCATGACTTTCCCTTCCTCTTCTATTGTATCGTTCTTGCGTGGCTGGCTTATTTGGGCTGCTCTTCGGGGGGCGGCGGAGGCTCCTTCATATACTCCGGATGGTCGGCCGCAACAGACTGCGCCACCTCGCTGCCCAGCTTCTCGCTCAGCTGCATCAACCCCGCTCCCATGTCCGCCTGGATCTCCGGCATCTCGTCATTCAGCTTCTGCTTGAGCGATGCCGAGACGTGTGGCGTATTCAACTTCGCCAATGAGTGGTACATCTGTATCAGCTCATCGATCTCTGGGATGGTGAAATGCTTTTCGTAGATGGCCGCAACCACATTCATGAACTCGTCTATCTTGACCCGCTCATGCATCCGCTTGTTCCACTCTTCGCTGAACGCCGGGTCCAGCCCTGGATGCTGCTGCACCAGCTTTTGCCGCCCATTCTCTATCATCGCGTCGATGTTCTGCTCCAGAACAGTGCGCGTACCCATCGCACCAAGCAGTTCCAGCGCCTTCTGGTGGATGGTCGGTGCCGGCGTGGCTTGAGCAGCCGGAGCACTCTGCGCTTTGTGCGCCGTAAACGTGACTGACATCAACATGGCTGCAATGAAAATTCTTGAACGATACATCGTCAACTTCCTTCTTTGATGCTGAAAATCCAAATTACACTTTCAACTTTTTGAACCATCAACCTGCACGGCGCCGCTGCCCACAGTCACAAGCGGGTCGTTGTCACGGTCGGTGACCACTGTGATGGCCGCAAGTGCGGCAGCCAACTCCTGCGTAAAGCAGTTCTCAGGCGCGCGCCAGCTCCAGTTGCCCACAGGCACCGCCGGCGTGTTCATCCGTGCGTACGAATCAAGCTCCAGCAGGTCTTGCGCAGGGATTATCGCAAGCGACGCAACGCTCCCCTCAGCGGCGCGTATCAGCGGCCAAACCGGGCAGTCATTCACCGGACCAAGCAGCGTTTCAACCGCCTTGCGCTCGGATATCGAAGCCGAATTCCACCAGCCCTGTGTCGTGTCGTTGTCGTGCGTGCCCGTGTAAACTACCGTCTGCGGTTCAAAGAACTGCGGCAGATGATTGTGCGCCTCCGCACTGTTGAAACCGAATTGCAGAACGCGCATCCCCGGCATTCCAAGCATGATGCGCAACTCGTCGACCGCAACAGTGATGATGCCGAGGTCCTCAGCAACCAGCGGCAGCGGCCCCAATGCATCCTCAAGCGCGCGGAATAGATCTGCTCCCGGCCCCTTCACCCACTCGCCTTTGACGGCTGTCTTTTCATCCGCTGGTATCGCCCAGAACGATTCAAACCCACGGAAGTGGTCGAGCCGAATCAGATCATATAAATCCGTAGACCGCCTGATGCGCGCGGCCCACCACGCATAACCGGTCTTCGCAAGCAGTTCCCAGCGATACAGCGGATTCCCCCAGCGCTGCCCCGTCGGCGAAAAATAATCAGGCGGAACCCCGGCAACGCGTACCGGCTTCAACTGCTCGTCCAACTCAAACAGCCCTGGGTTCACCCATACATCAGCCGAGTCCATATTGACGAAAATTGCCACATCGCCGAGTATGCGGATTCCAGCCTGCGCCGCAAGCACGCGCAACGTCCGCCATTGCAGGTCAAATGCAAATTGTAGAACCTGCTCAAGCGCAATCGCCCGCGCCTGCGCACTGCGATATTCCGCAAGAGCTTTCTTGTCGCGGTAGCGCAACGGCTCCGGCCACGTCGTCCACGCGCCGGTGTGAAAGTGGCTACGCAGCACCGCATAAAGCGCGTAGTCATCCAGCCAATAAGACTCCGCTGTGCAGAACGCCACAAACGCATTCCACTGCTCTTCCATCGCCGAAGTATGCGGCGCACGGTCCAGGAAATTCCCCGCAGCCTCAAGTAGCAGCGGCAGCTTGCGCGCTTCCGCTTCGTTGAAGTCCACATTGCCCGAGCGCCCTGCCAACCCCGCGATGCGCTCGCCCTGTATCCAACCCCAATCAGAAAGAAATTCCAAACTGATAAGCAGCGGATTGCCCGCGAACGCAGATGAGCTTGCATACGGCGAGTTGCCGTAGCCCGTCGGCGATAGCGGCAGCACCTGCCAGATATGCTGTTTGGCGGCGGCAAGAAAATCAATGAACTGATGCGCAGCCGGGCCCATGTCGCCAATGCCTCCATACGAAGCTAGCGACGTGATGTGCAACAGCACTCCCGATGAACGTTCAAAGCGCATGGTTCCAACCTCCTGCAAGCATGCCCGCTGACAAAATTATCCCACTCGCCTCTGCAAAAACAAACGACCCTGAACACGTGGTCCAGGGTCGCCTTTCCTTCGTACCAATCGCCTTAGCTCTTGGGTGCCTTGCCCGGAGCGGGCGTTGTGTCGGCTTCTGCCGCTTGCTTGCCATACACAATGCGCTTCTCCTTCTTGTACGTGTCCATGAGCGTATTGATAAAGACGTTGTAGACTTCGCCGCGCTTCTGCTCAACTACCTGCTCGCGTGTCTGGTCCAGGTTCTTGTTGATCTCTTCCGCGCTCGGAATCTGCTTGTCCACCAGCTTGGCAACGATTGCGTTGCGTGCTGAGCCCATCGGCCCGGAGATATCGCCTACGTTCAAGTTGAACAGCTCAGCGTTCACAGGGCCCATATCCGGCACCTGCGCTGATTCACCAACCAGGTCGCTCGTCTTGACCGTTGCGCCGAGCTCCTTCGCAGCCTTGGCCAGGTCCTTCTCGGCCTTCGCTTTGTTTGAGAGCTCACTCGCCTTCTGCGTCAGCAGTGACGGCAGCTTGTCCGAGCGATACTCCTCAAGAATTCTGTCCTTGTAGATGTTGAAGTCGGGCGCGTGAGCCGGAGTGATCTTGGCCACCTGGAACACCGCATAACCTTCGCCCGTCTCCGCATACTCAGGCGCATCGCCCTGCTTGGCTGCAAATGCCTTGGTCATGATCTGCGCGCTGTTGGGCAGCGCAGGAATAACGCCCTTCGCCGGCAACTGGTCGGTGGTCGCAAACTCCAGACCATGAGCCTTCGCCGTCTTCTCCAGGCCGTTCTTCTGCGCCTCGGTCGCCAGCGTCTTGGCATAGTTCTCTTCAGCCTGCGCAACCTTCTGGCGAATGAGCGTCATCTGAATGGTCATCTGCACTTCGTTCAGGCTCTGCGCATGTGCTGTCTGGCGCTCTTCCACCTGCACAATGTGATAACCGAACTGCGTCTTCACAATGGCGATGTCGCCAATCTTCTGCGTGAAGATGGCGTTGTCAAACTCCTTCACCATCATCCCGCGCTTGGCAAATCCAAGCTCGCCGCCCGAGTCCTTGCTGCCCGGGTCGTCCGAATTCTTCTTCGCCAGGTCCTCAAACTTTGCGCCGCCCTGAAGCTGCTTCAGAATCCCCTCGGCCTTGGCCTTGGCTGCCGCATCGGCCTTGGCATCGGCGCCGGCCGATACCTTGATCAAAATGTGACGCGCGCGAGCCTGCTCGGGAACCTGGTACTCAGCCTTGTGCTGGTTGTAATACTGCTGCACCTCCTGGTCCGTCGCCTTGGGCAAACCGCCGGGGAGCTGGTCGAGATTGAAGGCAAAGTAGGAGATTGAACGCGTCTCAGGCACAGCGGTCGCATAACGCGCCGCGTTCTTGGTGAAAAATGCCTGCAACTCGGCGTCGGTCGGGTTGATGCCCTTGCGCAACTCTTCGCCGTTGATCACCGCGTAATCAAACTTGATCTTGACGTTGTGCTTCCGGTACTCGTCGCGGATCTCGTCGTCGCTCACCGTCACACTCGCCGTCACCATCGAACGCAAACGCTCGCTCAGTATCTGGTCCCTCAGTTGCGCTTCAAACTCGGTCGTAGAGATGTGGAAGTACTGGTCTATCAGCGCTGCATACTGGTCGTCGCCAATGTATTTGTCCTTGGGGAAGATGAACTGCCCAAACTGCCCCCTGTGCAGGAACGCCTGAATGTCCGCATCGGTGACCGTAAATCCCATGCGGCGCGCCTCAACAAGCTCCACCTGCTGCTGAACCATCTGCTGGCCCACGCGCTGCGTGTAGAACTTCACAATGAACGGATTGTTGGCGTACTCGGGGTTCTGACGCTGCAACTGCGCGCTCACCATCTGCTGCACTTTTTGGTTGGTGACCTTGGAGCCAGATGAGAGCAACTGGCTGTACCAGTGCGGATAGACAATCGCATATGCGTCATCGGAGACCGTGCCGCCGCCCATCAGACCGGGGATCAGGTATACGACCATGGAGACGGACGCAAAGCCGATGATGACGACAAAAAGCGCCTTGGTGAAACGGCTGTCTTGCTGAAGAAAACGGATCATGGAGTCTTGTAAGCCTTCTGCCCTCCGCGGCAATCACAGGGACTTCCCCGAAACCACTCAATTACCGCTGGCGGTGTGAGTAGAAATGGCGGAGGAATCCCGGCCGTGAAGATGCGTAAATCTCAGGCCGCACGTCTCGCGCGGCACATTTCATTGATTATAAATCAATCCGCAGCCGTAAGGGTCAGGACGTTCCCTGGCGCAAAAATGCCGCTCCCCTCACATGAGTGAAGCGGCACTTTCACTGAATCATTACCGCCAGTAATAGTACCCGCCCATCACATAATACGGATGGTAAAACGGCAACGGACCGGGATACGGCGCCCCTGCATAAACGCCAACTCCTCTGCGGTTGTAAAGCGTCGGTCCACCCGGGAAAAGCCCCTGCGCCATACGTCGCGCCTCCTCCGGTGAAACCGGCGTCACCGTCACCGGCTCAACAAGGCGGAAAACGACCAGCGCCTCTGCGGGAATCCACGCTCGTGGCCCCGGTGTTCCGGCTGAAACTGCCGTTCCGGTGCCAGCTCCGACAATTGCTCCAATAGCCGCACCCGGTCCACGCCCTATCGCACTGCCTATCAGTGCGCCCAATCCAGCGCCTCCAATAATGTTCGTCGCTGAGTAGCCGGCCTTGTTCGGCCCGCGCACCTTGAACGTGTCCGTGACTAGCGTGTAGCTCTGCGAACCCAGGTCAACACTCTGCAATTGCAGCGCCAGCTCGGGCGCGCCGCCCAGGTCGCCGGACTTCTTACTCTCCGTCACCACTCCATGCACAGTCGCACCGCGCGGAATCGCCAGCTTGCCGCCGGCATACACATCGCGTATCACCGTCAGATCAAACATCGTGCCGTTCTTCGCATGCTTGCTGTCCAGCGACTCGGCCGTGCGCAGTTGCATCAACGTACCCGCCGGAATCGTCACCGGAGCAGCATCGTAATTGCCCGAATATTGCGGAGCCTGTTGCGGCTGCGGCGCATAAGCCGGAGCGCTCTGTTGCGGCGCAGAATTCGGTTGCGACTGCCCCGGCTGATAAGGCGGCCGGCCTGGCTGTGTTTGCTGCATCGGAGCCGCCGGAGTCTCTGCTTGCTCTTGCTGTTGCGGCTGCGCATTATCCGCACTCTGCGCAACCGTCGGCACCTGCGGATTCTGAACCGTCGGCGTCGCTACACCCTCTGCCGCATCCTCAGGGTCCTTCGGCGGCATCTGCACATGCGGTGGCGGAGTGCTGTTGTCAGCCATCTGCTCGTTCGCACCGGGCTCATCCTTCATCGCCGGCTGAGCCGGTTCGCTCTGCTGCTGCGGCTGCTCGTTCTCGGCTACCACCGGCGCAGTAGTTGTACTCACCGGCTGCTGCGGTTCGCCTGCCACTTTGATTCTGTTGTCCACGCGCACCACGCCGCTGACGCGCGAAACCAGCATCTCCGCCAGTTCACGCGCTGACTCATTTGAAACCGTCCCGAAGAGCGTGACCTCGCCACCCGCAGTCGCCGCAGTGATCGGCTCGTTCTTCAGCGACTTCGAACTGCCGAGCACATGAACCACATCGGTCTCTATCTGGCTGTCAGGCGTTTGCACAGCCACCGTCTGCCCCGAACCCGCTGGTGCCGTCTGTGGCTCCTGCGCAATGGCGATGATGACGAAAAAGAAAAAAATCCCCACCCATGCAATCGCGGACCCGGCGCTCCTCTTTATCTTGGGCGGCTTCGAACTCCACATTGCTGCACTATCTGGAAGATGAATCATCGATTTCCTGTTCATTGTTACCTCGATCCTGACCGCATAGCACCGGGTCAATGGGAAATAGGCCAAATGGCCGCAAAATAATCCGGCAGGCCAGCCATCGCCTGCCTAAACTCCACTTCGGCACAAGAACGCGAGAACGCGCCGGCCGAAGGCTCGCATTCAGTTAGACACAAACGCTGGATGAAAGTTGCGGGGGGTTATTCATCGGATGCAGTAGCTCTATATGCATCATAACTTCAATCTAATCAAAAGCTTGTATGGTCTAATTCTTGTACATTGATAGAGATAAAATGAAAAAGTCTTGCTACGAAGCAGCCACTGTTAGTTTAAAAATGCACAATCAGTTGTAAGAGACATCTCAAGCGAACATCTGAATCTGCTCGTGTTTCAACGAGTCAATACGATTAAATAATTTGATTTTTTCGTCAGCTTTCTGCTTGGCATGCTCTGACATATTCAAGAGCAATTCCTCTAAATTTTCGACTGAGGATATGTTCATGAATGATTTTGTTTTGTTCACGAAAACAACAGACTTCTTCTTTCGGGTCAAAAGCTCAAGTACATTATTGAGAGTACCTGTGCTCTTAGTATCCCAGATCATCAGGCCAATATCCGCCAATTCAGCCATATAGATGTCCTTTGCAGTAAAGAATGCACGCGATCCTTTGGCATGATTGGTCTCGACACGATAAACGGGCCAATTGCCTAGGTTGTTCCTTGGACTATCACCGCTGCAAAAGACAGTCGCCTTCGTTATACCCCGGTCTAAAAGATATGCTTGAATTGACGAATCTACACCATCGGCATCGCCAACTACGATTTCAAAATCCTGTGCAGCAATATTATCGAGACGTACCTTAACCTTGGGATCAAGGTGTTTGATGTTCATAGAGCCAGCAATGAAAACCTTCGTATTCATTCACGACCTCCACGTTAGCGAAGCTACATATATTTTGCCCACTTTGGGGTATGTGCGCAATACCTTGCATGCGGATTCCATTGAAGCCCCTGTGTGAAACAAGTCATCAACTACGAGCACATTCAATGGCCCCTCGCTTGAAATCTCATCGCTTATGCTAAAGCTATTGCCAATTGATTGAATTTTCTCTTCCTTCGTATCTAAATCCTTGAGAGATTTTCCACACTTAGCCTTTAAAAGCACATTACTAAACATTGGAATCTGCAACAAAATCCCAAGCTCTTTGGCAACCTCAGTGACGGGTTGGCGGGGTCTTTGAGTTGTCGCTGGCATAGGTATAATGAAACCAACTTCAGGAAGTTTCGGATAGATGTTCTCGGCAATTGCCTGAGCAAGCGGCTTCACTTGCGACCAGTCTTTGTGGTATTTGAGCTGGTAGGTAGCTTCGCCTACTTCCGTGCGTGTTGTATTGAATCGTGGATGTCCGTAAGCGTCCTCACCGATATACTCACTTCCCAGGCTGTGTTTGTCCAACACCCATCCTTGATCCCATGGACCCCGAATTTGTCTTAATTCAACTTTCACAATATGTCTTCCAATCCTTCGGCAATTACTAGCTAAAGTAGTTTGCAAACACCTTAAAAACTACAGCGCGGCTTCAACCGCTTTGTTCAGCTTCGCCAGCCCCGCCGCAATATCGCCTTCAATATGTACGCTCAGCGCACGCCGTCCGCGCGCCTCAAGCACCGCTACATCGCCTGCGGCCTGCGCGTCTATCACCACACCAAAGCTGTACTTCGCCCCAGGAATCTCCAGGTCAACCGCGTGGTCGCCCGTGAGCTGCAAAAACACCCCGGTGTTCGGGCCGCCCTTGTAATCCTGCCCCGTCGAGTGCAAAAACCGCGGACCAAACCCAACGCAAGTCGCCACGCGCTTCTTCTCAAATACGCTGTGCCGCAACTGCTGAATCGCCGCCTCATGCTCCGGGAACATTGGCAGATAAGCCAGCGCCGCAAAATAATCGCCGACCTTGATCTGCCCAAAGTGCGCGTGCAAAATTCCCACAAGCGATTTCTCGCCGCCAATCTGCGCCGCATACGCGTCCGTTGCAAATAACTTGAAACCATCATCCTCAAAGAACGCCGTGCGCTCCGGCAGCTTACCGGTCTTCTCGTACGCATCGGTCAACGCGCGCGCCTCAATCTTTGCCGACTCCACATCCGGCTGATTGAACGGGTTGATTCCCATCACCGAACCCGCAACCGCCGTCGCTACCTCCCACGTGAAGAACTGCCCAAAGATTCCGTAGCGGTCAGCAATATCGATTGTGATAACCGGATGCCCCGCCGCTGCAATCGCCTCCACCTTCTTGTCGAGCTCGGCCTGCGCTGCCTTGTCCGCCGTATCCGTCAGACGGATGTAAGCAAAAATTCGGTCGCTACCGTAATACTCCGGCGCAGCAATCGCCTCGCGGTCCACCGGCGTAACTCCCTTGCCCAGCTTGCCCGTCGACTCAGCAATCAGTTGCTCCATCCACGCGCCCAGGTCGCTTATCTCCGGCGATGTGAAGATGGTTATCTTGTCGCGGCCATGATTCGCCGCCAAGCCCATCAGCAGGCCAATCTGGAGCGCCTTGTTCTCCGCCGGCGCCAACTTCGCTGCATCAACCGCCGCAGTTGCTTCCCTCAGCAACCGCGCAATATCCAGCCCCGCCGCCGTCGCCGGCACAACGCCAAAATTCGACAGAGCAGAATACCGCCCCCCAATCTCCGGGTCGCCATAAAACGTATAGCGGAACTTGTTCTCGCGCGCCACCTGCTCCATCTTCGAGCCAGGGTCGGTGATGGCAATAAAGTGGCTCCCCGCCAGCTCCGAACCAAGCAGTATGCGCGCTTCCTGGTAAAAATACTGCTTCAGAACATTCGGCTCCAGCGTCGAGCCGGATTTGCTCGCAACAATAAAAAGCGTCTTCTCAAAATCAATCTTGTCGCGCACCGACTTCACTTGCACCGGGTCGGTCGAATCAACAATGTGCAGCGCGGGGTACCCCTTCTGCTGGCCGAACGTAAGCGACAGCACTTCAGGGCACAAGCTTGACCCGCCCATGCCGAGCAGCACCAGGCTCTCGTACTTGCACTCGCGCACGTCAATCGCAAACTCAGCCAGCGCGGGCAAATTTCCCAGTTGGCGCTCGACGATATTCGTCCAGCCCAGCCATTTCTCCTCGCCATCCGAGGTCCAAAGGCTCGCGTCCTTCTGCCAGAAGCGGCCGAGCTTGTCGTTGGCCTGCCAGTCGGCGGTTGCGGCATCCAATGCAGAACGTAGGGGCGATGGGAGTTCAAGCTTCAAATTCATATCATCTAGATTTTATTCGATAAGGTTCGGCCCGGGCTGCGGTGAAATGAACAGCTCAGCGTGATGCAGCACTGAACAGCTTCCGTGCGTCTTCATACGCCAGCCGAATGCCGGTCTCAAGGTCAATGCGCGGAGTCCATCCAAGCGCGCGAATGCGGCTCGAATCCATCAATTTACGCGGCGTTCCATCCGGCTTGCTCGCGTCAAAACGCAGCTCACCCTTGAACCCCAATATGCGGCAAATGGTCTCCGCCAGCTCGCGAATGGTGACATCCGTGCCGGAACCAATATTGATGATCGGCGGTCGCACCGGATCAAGCAGCGAACCGTATCGCTCATCGTACAACTCAAGCAAGTGTAGGCAGCCCTCGGCAAAATCATCCGAGTACAGGAACTCCCGCCTAGGCGTCCCCGTGCCCCAGATAGTAACTTCATTGCTGCCGCTCGCAATCGCCTCATGCACCTTGCGCAAAAGCGCGGGCAGCACATGAGAGTTCTCCGGATGATAATTGTCGCCCACACCATAAAGATTCGTCGGCATCGCGGCGATGAACTTCGTCCCATACTGCCGGTTGAA
>CAIMNN010000578.1 GCA_903842845.1 uncultured Acidobacteriaceae bacterium
AGCGGTCAGAGTTGTGGTCGAGGGTGTTGATGATCTCCCAGGTGTTCTTGAGGTCGACGTAATCGTACATGTTGTCGATGAGGTCTTCGGCAGCGTTGGCGTAGGAGCTGATCTCGGGATGTTTGGAGGAGAGAATGCTGATGAGTTGGCGAGTTCCCTCTTCGAATGCTTCACTGTGAGTTTTTTCGTCGAGGACGAGCTTTTGGAAGTCGTCGAAGGTTTTTAGGTCGCCGGCGCGTTCGAGCCAGCGGACCTGCTGTGCTTCGGCGGGTGTGAGTCCGCGGACATGGAAGTCATGGGCGGCCTCGTCGAAGATGACCGAATTTTTGAGTTCCTTGAGATCTTCTTCTTTCATTTCGACGAGCGAATCGAGGGCGAGCTTGGTGGGCAGGCTGAGCACGCGGTCGAGAGTGCGGTCGTAGCCGGCTTGGGCCTCGCCTTGCCATTCGTCGAAGAGTTTTTGGTCGGATTGGATGTTGCGATTCAAGCGCAAGATGACGGTTTGCAGATCTTGTAATTCTGTTTGGCGCGCGGAAAGCTCGGCAAGGAGTTGGTCGCGGGTGGGCATGCGATGCTCGGTGGGTGGGATGCAATCTTTGGGTTGCATTGAAGCGGCAGGTTGCGTTGCCGGTGATGTGGTGGAAGGTTTGATTGGTGGAGGCGGCTTGAGGACTGTCAGGTCGACCGTGGGCAGTGTAGATTGAGCGCCGGAGTGGTGCGAAAGGTCGACGGCGGTTCCGCTTGTGGGCTGCGAGGCAGCTGATGTAGAGGAGCTGCTGCTGCTGACTGAGGAGGTGCCGACGCCGCCTGGAGTATCAAAACCTTGTCCGGCTTGCGTGCGCATATCTTCAGGAGTGCCGGCATGCGTGGCGGCCTGCGAAGAGGCGGCGGTCTGATTCAGTTGACCGAGCGCACCGGAGTTTTGCGGCGCGGAGTTTGCGGCGCCGGCATTGGGCTGTATGGCATCAGTGGTGGTGACCGGCGCGGCCTCGTAAGTTGTGTGCGGAGGCAGGTGAGGATTGTGACCTTGCGCGGCTTCAATGATGCGCTGCTGCTGCTCGGGCGGAAGCGACGCCACGAGGTCGGCGAGTTGCTCAGGCGTCATGGTGCTGAGGTCGGGGACGACGGTGAGCTGGTCGACTGAAATGGGTTGTGTTTGCGCTGTGGTTGAGGGAGCGGGCATATCATCGCCGAGCTTCAAACCGAGAGCGACATCACCGGGCGGTTGAGCGGGTGAGTGGTCCCGCTTTGCTGAGGGAGCAGCCGCGGGTTGTTGGTTGTCATCGCCGAATTTCAGGCCAAGCGTGTTGGAGCCCTGGTCCGTGAGTTTGATCTGGAGCTGCGGTGTTCCGCTGAGCTTGAGTGTGGACTGAAGCTGCTTGCAGATTGCCGCCAATCGAATGGCTTCTTCCCTCTGCTGCTGGGCGGCGGCCATTGCCTGCTTGAGTTGCAGTTCCTGGAGCATCTGCTGCTTCTGCTGATTGGCCTTGGTGTTGTCGCTCAAGAGCATGTTGACGAAGGCGTCGACGACAGAGCTGGCGATGTCCATCTGTATCATCTGCTTGGTGGTCATGGCGGGAGCGTGCGCTGTGCTGCTTGTGGCAGTGCCGCAATCGGGCAACTGGGATTCGCTATGGCAGACGCAATGCAGATTGGGATTCGTGATCGCCCAAGCCTCACGCGTGGCGCTGCAACCTCCATAGCTGGGGGTTGGCTCAGGAATTTGTGCAGTGATAGTGGCGGCGAGAAGCAGAAGAAATACGGGCAATGTGCAACGAACGGCCAAACTTGGCACGGCGGCACCTCTGGGATACAAATCGCAATGAGTCTAACGCCGGTCGCGGAGGGAGGAATGTGATGGTGTTCACGTGCAGATGTATAGCGGATGCGATGAATGGGATGCGTGGCCGAGCGCTGAAGATGCAGCGGTCGATGGCTGGTTGACACGCGATAAGGAGCCGCTGCACCGGGAGTAAGCCGCATTAAACCATTGGGTTAAATAACTTATTTGCAGCAATTTACAAAATATCATGAGAAAATGAAGACGGAAGTTCCACTCGATTGAGAGAATCTAGCATGCGGCTTCGGGACGGCAATGCGATGGGTGAGAACGACGAAGCGCAAGGCTCTGCCTCTTTGAGCGACACGGAGTTGGTCAGCCTGATAGCGGAAGGCAACCACGAAGCGGAGCAAGAGTTTGTAGAGCGCTATCAACCGCGAGTTCGTGCGATGTTGCTGGCGCGGTCGCAGAATCCCGATTTGACTGAAGACCTGGTGCAGGATGTTCTGCTGGCCGCAATCTGCGCGCTGCGGGATAACCAGTTGCGTGAGTCCGCGAAGCTTTCAGGGTTTGTTCTGTCGATAGCGCGCAACAAGTTGAATGAATACTTCAGGAACTCAGCACGCACGCCGGTGCAGTTGGAAGAGCCGGACGAACTGCCGGACTGGAATCGACCGACGGAGAAGGCGAAAGAGCATAAACAGGAAGCAATTGCGTTGAAGGCGATAGAGAGCCTTGAGGTCACCGATCGGCTTATTCTGCAAATGACTCTTGTGGAAGGACTTAAGCCTGGGGTAATTGCACAGCAGCTCTCTATGAGGCCGGATCTGGTGCGACAGCGGAAGCTGCGGGCGACGCGGCAGGTAATGAAATATATTGAGCAGCTGTCACAAAATGAATCTCAAGCAACATTGGTGGTAGGAGCAAACCGATGACACTTTGCAAAGGAGCACCAGCAGAGGAATTTGGCCTGGCCTACGTGGAAGGCTCACTGGACGCGAGCCAGGTTGCCAGCTTCGAAGAGCATTTTTTTGAATGCAGCACCTGCGAAAGTTATGTGATCGACTTGCAGCGCGTGGCCAAGCAGATGAGTTTGCATCCGATCGACGCGGCAGTGGTGAGCCGCAGCAATAGGGGCAGTGTTGCGCTATGGCCTGGTCTCCTGAAGCCAACACTGGCCTGGGGATTGCCCATCGCCGCGCTTGTGATGATCGGCGTGTTTGTGGTGCGCGGCAACATGCACCGGACCGGTTCGACCGACGAGGCGAAGAACTCGCGGGGGCAGGTGCCTGCGGTGAAGACGACAGGGGCCGACGCCAGCACCACATCAGCGAAGCCAACAACTACGAGTTCGACGGCTTCATCCAGCAATCACAAGTTGTTTAATACAGCGCAGCTTGCTGATCTAAAACTGCCGGTGTTTGTGCTACCCGGTTTGCGCGATGACAGCGGAGACAGCCAATTTGTGGCGGGGATGAAGGCTTACAACGCCGGGGATTGCCGTTCGGCGGTTGAGAGCCTTGCACGGGTTGCAGTGAATTCCAATGATGCACGCGCGGCGCGGTTGTTTACCGGGGCATGCCAGTTGAAACTGGGGAATGTGCAAAACGCCGAGAACAATTTGCATATTGTTGTGGCTGCCGGCGACACACCGCAGTTGGAGTGGGCGTTGTATGAACTGGCGCAGGCGGCGCTTGCCACGAACAACCCGACCACTGCGCATGAGTATCTGCAAAAGGTGATTGCGCTACGCGGCGACCTGGAAGCTAAGGCGCGCGCTGAGGATGGCAAGGTGGCCGTGCTGCTCAGTGCGGCAGAGAAACCGAATACGTCGATCAAGAACAAGTAGGTCAGCAACAATGAAGCGTTCTTCCCTGCATCGAGCAGTGTTGGTCTGCGTGTCGGCGATGTTTTGTTGCGGCCCATTTGAGCAATCGATGGTGTCGCAAGAAAAAGAGGCCGACCCGATTGCGCAGGCGCGTGCGTGGCTTGCAGAAGCAGAAGTGGCTCATCCGGGAAATACGCCTGAAGTTGCACATGCATTGATCATCCTCGGTCAGCGCATCCGCGTGGCAAAAAAGACCTCGCCTGAAGCACTAGAGTTGATAGAGCGTGCCGTCAAAGTCAGTGAGGCCGCAGAAGGCAAAGACTCCGGACTATATGCATTCTCTCTCTCTCATCTGGGAAGGACTTATCTCTCGCTTGACCAGGGCGCCAAAGCACGTCCATTGGCTGAGCAGGCGCTGGAAATAGCTCGGCGCAAATCCACCGACCAAAATCAGCTTGCTGAAATTGCCGATACCCTGGATAAAGTATGCCTTGAGCTGCGCGACTACCAGTGTGCCCGCCAAGCGGGAACGGAAGCCGTAAATGCAGAGCGGTCATCGACCAACAAAGATGAACTGATGCTCGCATCGATGCTTCAGGACCTTGCCCGAGTACAGATGTATGTGGACGATCAAGACGCATGCCGCGCGTCGATGAAGGAGTCGATGACCATTCTGGCGCGTCAGACCAAAGCGACAACGTCCATGCCGACGCTGGAAGCCAATGCCGGGGCCTTTTTAATCTATGACAAGCAATTCGATGCCGCACTGCTCCACTTAAAACGGGCACTCGACCTGAGCGTAGAGGTCTATGGGGCGGACAGTATGCATGTGGGGCACGCAGAACAGGTGCTCGGCTCCTATTACGCAGAACGAGGTGACGTTGCAAATGCTCTAAATTCGCTTGAGCACGCATTGACCTTAAGCCGTAAGTGGAATGGCCCAACGCACACTTGGACGTCATCCATTGAGGCCTCCTATGCGCGGGTTCTTGCCAACACCGGTGATTCCAGCAAGGCATTGAACCTTGCGCTGGAGGCGCACAGAACGAGGCGTGAATATTTCCGACTGGCGATCCGACAACTTCCTGAGCGGCAGGCATTGGCGTTGGATAAAGAGAACTGGTACCCGCTGGATATTGGTATCTCGCTGCTTAGCTACCACGCGGATCTTGATACGCAGGTTGTATATCAGGAAGTGGTGCGCAGCCGTGCGCTGGTGGCGGAAGAGATGGCCCAGCGGCAATCGGCATTGAATCGGAGCAACGATCCTGAGATCGCAAAGTTGCTCAGCGAACTTGAAAAGGCTCGTGGCGAATCCTTGACGGAGATCCAAGCCACAGCAACGGGCAAGGCACCGGTGCCGGAACAAAAAGTATCTTTCAATCGCATGGAGCAGATTGAGGGCGAATTAGCCAAGAAGAGCCAAGCCTTTCGCACCAATCAGCGTACGCGCGATGTGGCGCTCGATGATATCCGGCAACAGTTGCCGAAGAACTCTGTACTGGTTTCGTATTTTTCTTATTACAAGCTGAAGCTGGAGAAGCCCTTTAATGATTCGGATGCGACATTCAGCTACATGGCATTTGTAATGCACCCGAACACCGGCCTGATCCACATTTACGACCTGGGCGATGCCAAGAGCATTGATGAATTTGTTACCAATGCGCGCGCTGCAACCGACGCTGAGGCGCATAGCGGCGGGATGGGTTCTATGCGCAATGAGCGGGCGTATCGCGAGTCGGCGTTGAAGTTGCGGCAACGCATCTGGGACCCGCTTGCAAGCGAGATTGCGAAAGCGAAGTTGGTGCTGGTTGTTCCGGATAGAATGTTGAACCTTGTGCCGTTCAGCAGCCTGCCGGATGGCGCTGGCTATTTGGTGGAGCGCAAGCAGGTGGTGCATATGTTGACGAGCGAGCGTGACCTGGTGCCGTCTGACGTGACTGAGAAAAAGCAGGGCTTGCTGGCGATAGGGAGCCCGGCGTTTGAGCTGGCGGTGAACAACGCTGCGCCTTCGACGCTGCGCGGTGCGCAGCCATCGTGCGATGCGTTCAGCAAGACTGAGTTTGCGCCGTTGCCGGGAGCGAAGGCCGAGGTTGCCGAGGTTGGCAGCGAGTGGAAGCAGTGGAACGGTGCAGAGGGCGAGCAGATGATCACCGGCGAGGATGCCACGCTGGGGCGATTTATTTCCGACTCGCCGCACAACCGGGTTCTGCATGTGGCGACTCATGCGTTTGTTCTGGACAAGAGCTGCGGTGGTGGAAATCCGCTGCTGCACTCGGGGCTGGTGTTTGCGGGTGCGAACAAAAATCATGAGGCGTCGATTTTGACGGCGCAGCAGATAGCGTCGCTGGAC
>CAIMNN010000579.1 GCA_903842845.1 uncultured Acidobacteriaceae bacterium
AGATCGTATTGCTGAGCTGCGTAAGAGAGTGGCAACTGGTGAGAAGAAAGCAGTAGTAGCCCGCGACTTCCACATCAGTCGCCAAACGCTTTATAGTTACCTCAGTACACCCACCAGTCAATGGTGCCCTTTACAGGAAACGTCTCCTCGCTCATACTAACTGCAGTAAAATGAACATCTATCAAGTGGTACCATTACTCTCTTCCGCAACGACAGCCAAATGCAGGACTGCACTCTAATTACCTGCTTAGTTGCTTGGTACACCTACGCTCAGGGAAAAGACCATATTAATTGTGGTATCAACCTCAACTGGCACGCCATTGAGCAGGTAAGGCCTGTAGCGCCATGTTTTCACGGCATCCAGAGCCGATTGCTGCAACATTGCCAGCCCGCTGATTACATGCGCATTATCAATAGTACCCGTCTTGGAAATCGTGGCTTGCAGTACAACTGTTCCTTGAATGCGGGCTGCCTTGGCTATAGCGGGATAAATAGGCTGAGTGTTCTATAAAATCAAGCTGGCCATCACTTCGCTGGAGATACTGATTTTCCTTGTAGCGGCACTTTCTTGATATTCTATGGATGTGCCATAGACTTCGTTCCTTTGAAGCTCAGTTTGGGATGAGTCGGTTTTACCAACGGGAGCGTCTGAATATTGAACTGCGCTTGCCGGACCTCTTCGCTCTTGATACCACGCAAATAAAGGAGGCGGTAATTTTGCGATGTCACCGACGCCAAATGTCCTGAACTGCTTACCGTCGATCATCATCACACCAATTAGAGCGCCTGATTTTGAGTTAATTGCAAATGCGGCTTCGTCTGAGCCTCCAGAGTGAGGGGCGATTCCACTTCCGACCAACCATTCTCCTTGCAGCTCAACAGGGCCTGAGACTTGTAGGCGATTCGTGAAGTCCTTGAGTGTGGCATTGTCAAGCAGGACCTCCAGTTTGTTTTTGATCGATGTCATTTTAATCACATCAAAGACGTACTTTCCATTGATGGACGAAATATCGGTTCCATTTTCTGAAGAGCCTTGCTGCAATGGGTTGGGAGGTAGAACCGGTTGAGACAAAGTACTAGATATCAAGGTGCCATTAAGGTGTGTATAGTGATACCGTATCCCAAAGCCGCAGATGACCACGAGAAAAATTGCGGTTAAGGCAAACGCATATCTGCTCTTATAGCTCGAAACGGCATTTTGTGTAGACGAAGTCTGGTGATTATTCAAGATCGGCTGTGAAGAGTTTGTGGAGACGGGTTCTGGGCGATCTGATTCGGCATGGAAAGCCGTGATTGGGATAGCCGCCACAGATGTATTGCTCGCGTGTCCGCAGTTGTAGCAAAAGCACTCACTAGTTGAAATAGCCGCCCTGCACTTGGCGCAGGATAACGTACCCGCTATCTTAGGATTGTGTTGGGCCGCGCCCACAACCGAGTTAATAGCCTAGCCACATTTACTACAAAAGCGCTAGCCTTCGACCACCTGTTTCCCGCACTTTGCACAGTTCATAGTCGCGCTACGGACTTGTCTACTCTCCGATCGTTAGTACCTTGACGCTCTGATAATCTGAAGTTCCTCTTCTCGGACGATCTTCCAACCTTCAGGGTAACTGGCGAATGTGAGCCTTTCAATTTCTTCTCCAGAAAACGTCTTGCCATCTATCTGACTCGTATCCCATTGCTTATTAAACGTGGCCGTCGCTCTGCTCGCCCCGTCGATGAAGTCTATACGCATGTCTGTAATCTCATACCTGTTGATATTAGTGATATTGGAAAAGCCTGATTCAAAATTCAGCTGCACCTGCGCTCTCTCAATATTTGTCTTCTTGAAATACTGCTCCACCACTGGAGCATAGTATCCAGCCAAAGTGACTGTGTCCCTGGAGCGAAAAGCCTGCGCCCATCCTTCGACAGCATCCTTCATAGCAGATTCATTCCCAGATGCTGCCGTTGGCTGGTCTGTACGAACACACAATGCGTTTGGATTCCTTTGGCCATAGAATCTGTATTTGAATGGCTTCCCCGCGCCAAAACCAAAGACCCACGCTTGATCGGGGCTATCGCCCATCGTGCTGCTCCATTCTCCCCACGCTGACAAATGAATATTGCCTTTAATCTGCCAAGGTAGAGAACGGTCAATTTGACGTCCATCACTCGAACTGAGGTCAGGGTCATAGATTGACTGCAATTCAGCAATCTTCGGCAAACGCCAGTCAGAACTACCTGCCAATGTCATATTTATGCAGTAATCATTAGCTTCCTGCCATTTCATATCACGGCCACTATCCGTTCTAGCCCAAGCAAGCCCAGTTGTGGTGTCAGTCCATATTTCTGCCTCTGAACTACTATCATCATGACCATTTGTGGGAGTCGCCG
>CAIMNN010000580.1 GCA_903842845.1 uncultured Acidobacteriaceae bacterium
CATCAACCAGCGTTGGTTGGGCGGGCTGCTCACCAACTGGGTGACCGTGCAGAAGTCGGTGAAGCGCCTTCAGGAACTCGACGACATGGCCACAGACGGCCGCTATGAGCTGCTGACCAAGAAAGAGGTCATCAAACTCGAGCGTGAGCGCAAGCATCTCCAGGCGAACCTCGCCGGCATCAAGAACATGAAGCGGCTTCCCGATGCGCTTTTCATCGTCGACTCGAACAACGAAGCCATCGCCGTGAAGGAAGCCCGCAAGCTGGGCATCCCGGTTGTGGCGGTGGTCGACACCAACTGCGACCCCACGGTTGTGGACTACGTTATCCCCGGCAACGATGACGCCCTGCGCGCCATCCGCCTGTTCACGTCGAAGATCGCCGAGTCGGCGGCCGAGGGTGTGAACATGGTCGGCGACAAGGTCTTCACCGAGGAGCCCGCAGAGGCCGTAGCCGCCGAGGCAGAGGCCGCGCCGGTTGAGGAAGTCGACCTTGAAGCAGCTCTGGGCGGCGGAATCCGCAAGGCGCCGGGCGTGGTTTCGACACTTGAAGAAGCCGAGGCCGCTGAAAGCGCCCTTTAATAATCAGTGCGTACACTGGGCGAAGCGTGGCGCATTGTTAGGCGCCACGCTTTTCCTGTGAGTGGGCACAACACAAGCAACACATTTAACAAGCAAAGAGAGAAATGACAGTGAGCGATAAGATTGATGCAAAATTGGTGAAGGAACTCCGCGAAAAGTCCGGCGCGCCGATGGGCGACTGCCTGAAGGCATTGCAGGAGGCGAAGGGCAACATTGAAGACGCGTTCGTTGTGCTGCGCAAGCGCGGCATGGCGTCGGCGCAGAAGAAGGCGGCGCGTACCACCAACGAGGGCTACATCGGCCACTACATCCACGCCGGCGGCAAGATCGGCGTGTTGATTGAGGTCAACTGCGAGAGCGACTTTGTCGCCCGCACCGAGGACTTCCAGGACCTGCTGAAGGACATCGCGATGCACATCGCGGCAACCGACCCGCGCTACATCCGCAGCGAGGATGTAACGCCCGAGGACATGGAGCGCGAGAAGGAGATCTACCGCGCACAGGCAGCTGCAACCGGCAAACCCGCCCCGGTGATTGAGAAGATCGTCGACGGCAAGATGGCCAAGTTCTACGAGGAGGTCTGCCTCATCGAGCAGCCCTTCATCAAGGAGCAGACCGTGACCATCAAGGAGCTCATCGCGCAGAAGGTCGCCAAACTCGGCGAGAACATCACCATCCGCCGCTTCGCCCGCTTCAAGGTTGGCGCACCGGACTGGACCGTCTCGCAGACCAAGGCTGTTGAAGCCGCTGCGGAGTAAGCACCTGCATCAAGTTAAACGGCCCGGAGAAAAATCTTCGGGCCGTTTTTGATTTTTATTTTGGAGTTGAACGATGAGTGACGGACGCGAAGAACGGGAAGAGCGCGAACGACGGCGCGAGGAAGAAGAAAAGAAGGACCGCGAAGACCGCCTCGAGCGCTACAAGGACGACCAATGGAAACCCGAACGGCAGGAGTCTTAATTGAACAGCCAGATTGCAACCATGCCGTCAGGCTAAATTATTTTATGCGCCAAAGCTCTTACCCATCTCCTTGAGAAACGCATCATCGTCGAGCGAGTCGCGCAAACCAATAAGAAAATCTGCGTCTTTGCCTACGAGGTAACGGAGCTGGTCAGTGTCGTCGGTGGCGGCGCGGTAGATTACCTCGGCTGCAAGCGATGGCTCTGCGGCGTTGGCGATCATAGGCGCGGCGGCTTTGACGAACCCGCCGACCAGCGGCTGGTACTCGGTGAGGCTGGGGTCGTTCGAGAAGGACATCGCGTTGCCGAAGTTGGTTTTGATGAAGCCGGGCTCAACGAGCTTGACGCGTACTCCGATAGCCTTCATCTCGTAGTAAAGGGCTTCGGTGATGCCTTCAACGGCGAACTTGGTGCCGCAGTAAGGCGCGCCGGTGGGGAGAGCGATACGGCCGGCGATGGAGCCAATATTGATGATGACGCCGCTCTGCTGCTTGCGCATGCCGGGGATAACGGCCTTGGTGGTGGCCAACAGGCCGAGAACGTTGGTCTCGAATTGGCGGCGCAGGTCGTCCATCGAGGTTGCTTCGAGGATTCCGTAAACGCCATAGCCTGCGTTGTTAACTAGAACATCAATACTGCCGAAACGTTCAATCGTCGCGGCGACGCCGGCAGCTATGGAACTCTCGTCGTTGACGTCGAGACGAGTGACCAGCACATTTTCAAGTTCCGCCAGTGCTGCTCCGGCTTCCGGGTTGCGCATCGTCGCAGCGACGTTCCAGCCCTGTGCGTGGAAGTGTTCAGCAGTGGCGCGGCCGATGCCGATGGAAGCTCCGGTGATG
>CAIMNN010000581.1 GCA_903842845.1 uncultured Acidobacteriaceae bacterium
TGATCGTATCTCACGACTGGCACGTTCAACCTTATTGTCAAAGATCCTTAAGCCCCTCCGCCTAAGCGGTAGCCTTTGGATCGAGGCACCGGGATTGCTCCCGGGCGTCCCCGAACTTGGTGCGCATCGCCCACTTCCCCCTCAAGTCAAACGGCTTATATTCACTCGGGAGTCGCGGCG
Source organism: uncultured Acidobacteriaceae bacterium (assembly GCA_903842845.1). Taxonomy (GTDB): domain Bacteria; phylum Acidobacteriota; class Terriglobia; order Terriglobales; family Acidobacteriaceae; genus CAIMNN01. Next base: position 181 of record CAIMNN010000581.1, read on the forward strand.
TTTTTGCGCGAACTTTTCAAGATTACTAAACAATCACTAGCGAGTCAAGCTTATTCTGAAGATTTGATGCTCATCGGATATTTACTACTCCGAGTCCTCGTCATTGCTCCACCTGGGTTATCCACTTGCCAACCCTGGCCGCTCTGATTGCTGCCCTCTTGCTGTTTCGCACAGCGCAAAATGTCAATCAACAAAAACCAGCGAAAACTCCGCTTCAAGCCGCTGAGGCTTGAGGGGCAAATTGCCCCGGTCGTTCAATGGTTTGTTCTCTGAGGTTTATACCTACAGCAGCAGAGGATTCACTCACTCCGCTTATCGAACCTGATCCCGGTCTAACCGCCCCCGGATCAACTCTCCCATCACTTCAGGTCGCTCGCCTCTGGCCCCAATTTACCGGCCTTGGCTACCACCCACTGGAGAGCACCACTGCTCATCTGCAACTTTCAAAGAATAGCACAGGCCTTCTTTGAAATGCAAATCCTGTCGTTTCACAGGATTCGGCCTCTTTGTCGCCTTGCGCGGTCTCCCGCCCATCGGCCACTTGTTTAAGTTAACAGGAGGTTTCATTCTTTGCAAGCTACGCGGCTGTGGAAAGCGCGTGGAAAAACTGTACCATGTAGCTCATAGCCCCTATTGACGCGGTTAAAAATAACTTTACCCCGGCCACTATTTCTGTATCAGCCCCAGGTCCGTCAACCCGTTCACAAACATCTGCATCGCCAGGGCCACCAGCAACAGGCCCATGATTCTTATCAGAATGCGTATTCCCGTCTCGCCCAGAAATCCGCGTACCTTCGTCGCCGCAGCCAGCACCCAGTAGCTGACCAGGCAGGTGATTGCAATCGAGCCCAATATCGCAGCCGTCTGGTAATGCCACAAATTCGGCACCTGCCCTATCAAAACCATCACGCTGCTGATTGCACCCGGCCCCGCAAGCATCGGAATGCCCAGCGGCACAATGCCCGCGTCCTCTTTGTGCGCGCCCTCTTCCTTGTCCCCGCGCGTCTCCTGCGTCGGCGAGCGCTTCGCGTTCAACATATCCAGGCCAATGAGCAGCAGGATCAACCCGCCTGCAATCTCAAACGCAGGCAGCGTTATCCCGAAGAGCTCGAAGATTAGCTTCCCCACCAGCGCAAAGCTCGTCAGCACAATAAAACATGTAATTGCCGCTTTGCGCGCCATACGCTTGCGGCGCTTCTCCTCTGCGTCAGCGGTTATCGCCAAAAATGCCGGAATCGCCGCAAACGGGTCAACAAGAAAGAAGATGGAGCTGAGCGCGAGAACCGAGAAGCGAACGATCGGCACATGGCTGATGGTGTTGAATGCCGTCTCGGCTGGATTGGTGAATATCACTTATATAGGCTATATGATTTCATGGCTTCTACCAAGCTTCGCTGCCCCTCATCAACGTAGAATGATTTGTTGCCCGGATCATCACAACCCGCCCGCCTCTCCGTCGTCCTTGTCAGTTCGCGCAACCCGCTGAACATTGGCGCGGCGGCGCGGGCTATGGCGAACTTTGGCGTCACGGACCTGCGCGTGGTCACGCCGTTCGAGGGAGCGTGGCGCGAGGCGAAGTCGGCGGTTGAGGCCGAGTCCATCCTTGAGTCCGCACGCGAGTTCGCCACCCTGGCCGAGGCGCTCGCCGATGCCACACTGGTTTTGGGCACCGGCACCAGCACCTATCGCCGGCCCGACCAGCCCCATTATTTTCTGCCCGCTGCGGCGCCGGTGGTCGCAGCCGAGTTAGCGCGCAGTGGCCGCGTCGCGATCGTCTTTGGTTCGGAGAAGCACGGGCTGACCCGCGAAGAGCTCTCACTCTGCCATGCAATAGTCGAAATCCCCACAGACCCGGGGCAGCCTTCGATGAATTTGGGGCAGGCGGTGGCGGTTTGTTTGTATGCGCTGACCGCTGGCGTGCCCTCGGAACCGGAGAGTTCACAACAGCCAGCGCCACGCCCGACCGTGGAAGATCTGGAACGCCTCACCGAGCGCATCCTCGAGGTGTCGCAGCTTGCGGAGTACTCCCCGGCCAAGATGGAAGAGGCCAATCGCGCGGATTTGAGATTATTACTGCGCCGCTGGCAACTGACCCCGCTCGACGTGCGGCGGACGATGGGGCTTTTCCGGCGCATCGAGTGGCGTTTACGCAGAAAAGCAGGCGAAAAGCAGGGCGAAGAATGAAACCTTGTGGGGTTTTTAAACTTTAGTTACTACGGTTTGCACAAAATCCTCCACTGGGAACCTGAAAAATCGTCACAAAGCATGGAATTGAGAAAAAATCTTCATCGCCCTTAGAATCGATAACTGGTAGAGTTTCTACAGGTTAAAAATACATGTCCAATCAGCCTTCTTTCAGCTCGCGTCTCGTGTCGTTTGTGCCACAAATGCTGGCCGCTGTGTTTTTATTGCTGGCCGCCGCCACCGCCTATGGCAAGGTTTGGCATCAGGAGCCGGCACAACAGCAGCCACAGCAGCAGCAACCGGCGACCACTCCGGCTGACGCGCAGCAGCCTCAGCAGCCCGCAGCGCAGCCAAGTGCGCCAGCCCCCGACGCGCAGCAACCAGCCGCGTCGACTGACGGGCAGCAGCCGGCGGCAACACCAGCCGATGGCCAACAGCCCGCAGCAACAACCGACGCGCAGTCCCCAGCCCAGCCCGGCGACGCGCAAAAGCCGGCTGATGGCACTGAAGCTCAGGCCGCGCCAGAGACCAAGCCTGCCGCCGCAACAAAGAAGGACGAGAAGAATAAGGGCAAGTCGGGCGGCGTGTTCGGCAAGAAACAGGGCAAGGAGAAGGAAAAAGACACAATTTACAAGATCGACCCGCTGGGCGGCATCAAAGACCTGGACGGCGAAGCGCTGAAGGAAGCCGGGCCGTTCACCGAGCCGGATACGGATACAAAATCAGTGAAAGGCAAGAGCTCACTCGAGGTGAATGAAGAGGAGCTGAAGCGGCTGCTCTTTAAAAAAGAGCTCTATCTGCGCAACGGCTATCTGAACGACAACCTGAACTTCAACGAGCACGGCGGCCTGATAGGCAAAAGCCCCACCGGCCCGTTCACGCTGAACTACGTTGAAGTCACGCGCATCACAATGGGCAAGCACAAGATAACGCTGGAGTGCAATCGCTACGGCCTGCACTTTATGGGCAACCTGAGCGATGACCCGGACAGCGATGTGCAGATGATACGGTTGACCTCGCCGAAGAAGAAAAAGGCGTTGAACATCAACATCGACCGTGAAGTGGTGGTGAAGGTTCCAAAGCCGAAGACGGTGAAGGTTGCGCCCGGTAAAGCAGCGCCTGCCCATGCCATCAGCAAGAATCCCCCGGCAAAAAAGAACGCCGAAGCTGCGCCGCCTGCAAACAGCCAGGCACCACCAGCGGCTGGAACTGAGAGTGCGGCCACTCCGCAGACGACGCCCGCAGATGGACAGCAGCCCGCGACGAGTGAAGCAGCGGCGAATGGCGAACAGAAGCCCGCTGGAGAGAACGCAGCGGCCAAGCCGGCCGAGGGTGAAGCAAAGCCTTCGGATGGAGCTACCAAGCCTGAAGACAAGGTTGCCAAAGCGCCGACCGACGCAGAGCTTGAGCAGATGACGCCCGAGGAGCAGGTGAAGGCGAGCATCGCCGCCACCAAGCCGGAAGAGCGCCCGTCGGACCCGAACAGCGTGACACATACTTTCTCGACGATTCACGCATCGCGTGTACTGCGCCGCGCGCTGGACCAGATCTTCGCCGTCGGGCAGGACTCGCGGATGTTGAGCGCCATGCCGGATTACTGGAAGCACTACTACGAAGCGCAGGACAGCCGCTCGTTCTACCGGTTCAAGGTTCCGGGGATGGTGCGCGTGAGCGAAGTGGACACGCGGCCGCAGTTGTTGAAGGCCATCGAGCCGGGCTCGAACCAGTACGCGCAAGACAACGCCATTGTGGGCATCGCGCGTTACAGAGCGCTGGTGGGCGCTGACGGCAAGGTGCAGGATGTGGCCATCACCATGCCTATCGGCTTTGGGTTGGATGAGCGCGCAGTTGACTCCATCAAGAAGGCGGAATTCAAGCCGGCGACAAAAGGCGGGCAGCCGGTGATGACGCCGATCGACCTGTACATTACTTTCCGCATCTTCTCCAAGATGACCTCGCAAACTTCGAAGAAGGGCGACGAAGCGGACAAGAGTGAGAACAAGGTGCAGGTGACACCGCCATACCGGCCCGGGCCGTTCACGCTACTCCATCCTTACAACAAGGACAGCGTGCAGCAGGAACTGAGCCCGCAGGCAGCCCCGTCGGCTCCGACAGGCACTGTGCAACCGGCAACAGGACAAAAGCCTGCTGAGAGCAGCGATACGCCTAAGAACTAAATTTGCAGAAAAGCAAAACGGCCTCCGCGGATTGAATGCGGGGGCCGTTTTTTGTTCGGGGTGCGAATCAGGACTCGGTCGTGATGACATCGACCATTTTCTTTTTGTGCTTTACCCCGCGGCCGGTCTTGGGCGTCGTCGCCAGCACGCGCGAGGGCTTCGGCTGGCCGACCCGCTCGCGGGCGTTGGCCTTGACCGCCTTTTCGACTGAAAACTTCTTGGGCTTCTGTTTCTTCATGGCAAAGAAAAGTATGGCCCAGAATGCTTGAAAAGGAAAGCCCTGCGGGGGAACGCTGGCCCTTTAGCGCTTAGAGCGGCTGCCAGAGCTCGATGCGGTTTCCCTCCAGGTCCCATATCCACGCAAAACGGCCGTAGGACTCGTCACTGCGCTTGGGGTCGATGCGCACCCCGGCTGCTGTAAGTTTTTCAATGAGCGCATCCATATCATCGACGCGGAAGTTCACCATCACCTGCTGCGGCCCGTCGCCGAAGTACTTCGTGTCGAGCGGGAAGTGCGTGAAAACGGTTTTGCCAAACGACTCGGGGCCGTCAAAATCCAGAGCGCCGTACTCAACACGGATGCCGAGATGCTCTGCGTACCATGCGTTCAGCGCTTTGGGGTCGCGCGCCTTGATAAAGACTCCACCTACTCCTACTGCCTTTGCCATTGTTGACCTCCACCTTAATTGCCATCTTTATGGCAAGGATGAGTATGGAATAGAATTGCTCATAAGGGAAGAGGCTGAGCGATGGAAGAGAAAGATTTTTTCAACGAGACCACGGAGTTGCGCACCCACCAGTTGAGCTGCCCCAAGTGTGGCCAGCCGGGCGAGTACAAGGTGAGCTGGGTTGTCCGGCGCAAAAAGCCGCAGTTGCCGCCCAGGGCCGACGAGCGCGACCGGGCCAAATTCGCCAA